>JAFAPJ010000163.1 GCA_019247255.1 Methylobacteriaceae bacterium
CGCGTGTCCGAGGCGCCGTCCCATGGGAAGCCCGCACTGCTCTATGACCTGCGCTGCGCCGGATCGCAGGCCTATCTGAAGCTCGCCTCGGAAGTGATCCAGCGCGAGCGGTCCCTGACCCATGCGGCCTGAGCGCCGCCCGAAGGAGACACCCGTGGCGATGGCGGAAGAACTCGTACGCTCGCGGCTCGGACGCGGCCTCGCGGCGCTCATCGGTGAGTCTGACGATGAGCCGGGCTACGACCGCAACCGCTCGACCCGGCGCGTCCCGATCGAGTTTTTGCGCCGCAATCCACGCAACCCGCGCACGAGCTTCGACGAGGAGGAGCTCGACGCGCTGGCGGCGTCGATTCGCGAGCGCGGCATCATCCAGCCGATCATCGTGCGGGCGCTCCCGAACCTGCCGGACGTCTTCGAGATCATCGCGGGCGAGCGGCGCTGGCGCGCGGCCCAGCGCGCCGGACTTCACGACGTGCCGGTCGTGGCGGTCGTCGCCGACGACAAACAGGCGCTCGAGCTTGCGATCATCGAGAACGTCCAGCGCCAGGATCTGAACGTGCTCGAGGAGGCCGCGGGCTACGAGCGGCTCATCGCGGAGCACGGCTACACGCAGGCCGATCTCGGCCAAGTGCTCGGCAAGAGCCGCAGCCACGTGGCGAACACCTTGCGCTTGCTCAAGCTTCCGGTCGCCGTCCGGGACCGCGTCGGCAAGGGCGAGCTGTCGGCCGGCCATGCCCGCGCTCTCCTCGCGGTTGCCAACCCCGAAGCGGTCGCGGTCCGGATCGTCGAGGACGGGCTGACGGTCCGCGACGTCGAGCGGATCGGGCGTGAGGAAAGTGAGGCCGAGGCGGGCGCGGCCGAGCCTGCCAAGCGCCAGCCGCGCGAGGTGGACGCCGATACGCGCGCCCTCGAGGTCGCGCTGCGGGACGCGCTCGGGCTCGTGGTGAAGATCGACACCAAGGGGGCGGGCGGCGAGCTCCGGATTCGCTATCGCTCGGTCGAGCAGCTCGACCTCATCTCGCACCGGCTTCGCGCCGAGGCGGCCTGACAGCCTGCGCGACCCGGAGCAGGGCGTCGGCGAGGCAAGCCTCGGCGAGGTTCGGCTGCTGGCGCGTGCGCAGCAGCGCTTCGCGGAGCCAGCCAAGCGCGGCCATCACGGCGTCGGGCCGCCAGGCCCTGACCTGGCGGCTGAGAGCCGCCCGACGCTGCGGGCGGGCTCCGCGCCAGCCTGCGACCGCGCCGTCGAGGTCGTCCGAGGCCCGGTAGGCGCTCGTCGCGGCGAGAAGCTGACGCGCATGGCCGAGCGCCAGGGGCAGGATCGCGGCCGGAGCCGAGCCGCGCTCCGCGTGCTGGCGCAGGCTCGCATCGAGCGTCGCGACATCGCCGCCGAATGCGGCATCGATCACCTCGTCGAAGCCGAGGCCCGAGACGTCGCTGACGGACGTCATCACGTCCTCGACCGTAACAACCTCCTGCCCGCGCGCATAGAGCGCGAGCTTCGCGAGCTCGCCCCGGGTCGCGAGCCGGTCGCCGCCGAGATGCTCCTCGAGAAGCTCGCGCGCCTCCTTGGCGATCCCGAGCCCCTCGGCCCGCAGCGTCTCGGCAATCACGGCTCCGAGGTCGCGGTCGGAATCGGCGTAGCAGGGCAGCGCGAGCGCGCGGGGCGAGGCCTCGCAGGCGGCTCTCAGCGGCGACGTGCGCGCGAGGTCGCCTGCCTCGACGACCACGAGCGTGTCGGTGAGCGGGACGGAGAGGCAGGCGGACACCGCCGGGGCGATGTTGCGCGAAGTTGGCCGAACCCAGATCGCGCGACGCCCGCCGAAGAGCCCGAAGGTCGTGGCTTCCTCGGTGAGCCGGCCGGGCTCGTCCGCGACCGCGTCGCCGTCGAGCCGGATCAGCTGGAAGGCGTCCTCCGGATCATCCACCCCGCCGCGGGCCGCGAGGCGCGCCCGCTCGGAGACGAGGCCCGCATCCGGGCCATAGATCAGCAGGAGGTCGATCCCGGCTGGGCGGTTGCGCAGGACGCGCTCGACGTCGCCGGCCTTGACCGCGGCCATCGGAGCTCGCCGTCCTCCTCAGGTCCTGGTCGCGAAATAGGCGGCAAGCCGTGCCGTGATGTCCTCGGCGATGAGGCGGGCGATGCGGATGTCGGCGTCACGGGCCGCCCGCACGG
>JAFAPJ010000173.1 GCA_019247255.1 Methylobacteriaceae bacterium
CGAGCCATGGGTCCGTCCGACGCTGGCCGAGGGACGCCTCGTGTCGCTGCTCGAGGACTGGCTACCGCCTTTCCCCGGTCCGTTCCTCTATTTTCCGTCGCGGCGGCAGCTCCCGCCGCCTTTGCGCGCCTTCGCGGATTTCGTGCGCGCCCGCCGGGCGTGATGAAGCGGCAAGCCTGTCAGATGAGGCCGCCGAGGAGGGCGAGGCCCGCGACGCTCATCGCGACCCCGGCGAACCGCGCGATCGGCAGCCTGTCGCCCGCGCCGGCCCGTCCGATCGCGAGCCCGAGAGCGATGCCGGCGACGTGCAGGAGCGCGGTCGCGAGAACGAAGCCTGAGCCGTAGGCGAGCCCTGACGCGGTCTCGGGCATCTCGGCGCCGTGCGCATGGCCGTGGAAGATCGCGAAGAATCCGACGAGCGCCATCGCGGCCGCGACCGGCAGGTTCAGCCCGAGCGCCAATACGAGCCCGAGCACCACGACCGAGAGGCCGATCGCGACCTCGACGAACGGCAGGCCGACCCCCGCCATCCCGAGCGCGCCGCCGGCCACCATCATGGCGATGAAGGAGGCGGGGACGAGCCACACGGCGCGTCCGCCGAGCTGCGCGGCGATCAGTCCGACCGCGACCATGGCGAGAACATGGTCCAGCCCACCCAAGGGGTGCGCCAAGCCGTGCGCGAAGCCGCCCGTCTCGCCGACGCCGACATGAGCGAAAGCGAGCGTCGGCGCGAGCCAGGTGAGAAGGATGATCGAGCCGAGTCTGAGCATGCCGGTGCCGTCGACGTGGAAAGTTCACCCAAGCTACAGGACGCGACGCCGGCTCCGCAAAAGAAAAGCCCGGCCGGAGCCGGGCTTTTCCGTCGATCGCCGCGGTGACGCTTACTGGCGCGGCGGGTTGGTGTTCGCGCCCGCATTCGAGCCGCGATCCGCGTTCGAGCGCTGCTCGCCGTAATAGCGGAAGGTCGGGGCGCGCTCGACGTCCTGCCGGGTGACGCGCAGCACCGCGTGGTCCGGGTAGCCGTTCGCCGCCGCGCTCTCGGCCGGGCTGCGGTTGGAGCCCGCATTGCCCGCGCCCGCGTTGCTGGTGGAGGTCGCGGTCGAGCCCGTCACGTCGCCCGCGCCCGGCCGGTTGCCCGCGGAAGACCCCGCGCCGGGGGACGTCGTGGTGTTCGCGGCCGAGCTCGTCGAGGCGGGCTTCTCCATGCGCCACTCGAGCGCCGACCACTGCACGCCGACGTTCTTCTCGCCGATGCCGAGGAAGCCGCCGACGCCGATGATGGCGGTCTTGGCGTTCCCCGTCTGGTCGATGAGGATCTCCTTGATGTCCCCGATCTTCTGGTTGTCGGTGCCGTAGACGTCGAGGCCCATGAACTTCGAGGCGCGGAACTGACCCTGCTGCTGGTCGGTCACGAACTGCATGTTGCCTGCGGGCGCACCTGCCGAGGCCGTGCTCGACGAGGGCGTGGCGGCCGGCGCGGAGGCGGACGAGGAGCTGGCGCCCCCGGCCGTGCTGTCGGCCGGCGACGAGAGCGTCGGCGCGCTGGACGCGGCGTTGCTGCCGGTCGACTCGGTCTGGGCGAGCGCCGCACCGCCGCCCGCGAGCGCGGTGGACATCGCCAACACGGCAAGCTGTTTCGAGAACATGCATTCCTCCTCAAAGCGTGCTCGGCCCTTCTCATCGGGCTTCGCGCGAATAACGGGTTTGACGGCCTGCGGTTCTTCGCGAACGAAGGGCCGTTATCGGGGCGAGTTGCCGGACCCGGTGCTGGATTTGCCGCCCTCGATTCGGGTGCCGCCGCCGGTCGTCGCCTGGCCGGTGCCGGACGTCGCCGCGCCGTCGAGGCGGCCCGGGCCTGCGGCCGCGACGCCCGACCCGGCGGGCACGCTGGAATTGCTCGCCGTGCCGGACGAGTTCGCGCCGCTCGCCGCGGTGCCGGTCGCGGCCGATCCGCTGGTGCCCTGCGCCAGCCCGGCCACGGGAGGGAGAAGGACGGCGGCGACGGTGGCGGCGGCGAGAAGGCGCGACGGCATGAGGGCTCCCGAGCGAGCGGACGGATGACTGGAGGCCAACGTGGCCCGCGAGGGCCCGTTCCGGCGCGCGGGGCAGCGACCGGCTTCGGACGGTCGGGACGTCGGGGCGCGTTCCGTCGTCCGGCGGGAGCGCCTATGAGGAATAGCCACGCTCGCATATCGGCTCCTCGCATGCCTCTCCTCGTTCTCGGCCTCGCGCTGTTCCTCGGCACCCACGCCTTCACGACGGTCCGCGGGTCGCGCGCGGCGCTGATCGGCCGCTACGGCGAGGCCCCTTACAAGATCGCCTACTCGCTCCTGTCGCTGCTCGGGCTCGTCCTGATCGGCCAGGGCTACGGGCAGTACCGGGCGGCGGGCTACATCGAGGTCTGGTCGCCGCCCGTCTGGACGCGGCATCTCGCGCTCCTCCTCGTCTGGGCGGCCTTCGTGGCGTTCGTCGCTGCCTACCTGCCCGGACGCATCAAGCGCGCGCTGAAGCACCCGATGCTCGCCGGCGTGAAGATCTGGGCGACCGCGCATCTCCTGGCGAACGGCGATCTCGGATCGATCCTCCTGTTCGGCTCGATCCTCGCCTGGGCGGTCTATGCGCGGATCAGCGCCAAGCGGCGGGAGGACGAGGTGCGCCAGCACGGCGGGCCGATCGCGGCGCCGGCCGGGCTCCGCAACGATCTCCTGGCGGTCGGGATCGGGACGCTCGCCTGGTTCGCCTTCGCGCGCTGGCTGCACCCCCTCTGGATCGGTGTCGCGGTCTGGCCGGGGACCTGATCCCGCGTCGCCCTGTTCGCCCCCGCGCCCTCGCAAGCGCTCGGGCGTCGTGCTAGCGACCGCCGCTTCGGGCCTGAGCCCGGGCCGAGGGAGCCATGGATCAGTTCATCCGCGAGGTCGACGAGGAGTATCGTCGCGAGCAGATCGCGGCGCTCTGGCGTCGCTACGGCGCGCTCATCGTCGCGCTCGCGGTCCTGGTCGTGGCGGGAGTCGCCGGCTGGCGCTTCTACGAGACCCGGCGCGAGCAGCAGGCGCAGGCCGCCTCGGCCCGCTACGAGGAGGCGCTGCAGCTCGCCCGCGACGGCAAGGCGAGCGAGGCCGAGTCGGCGCTCTCCGGGCTCACCGGGGAGGGGCCCGACGGCTACCGCCTCGTCGCCCGCTTCCGGCTCGCCGCCGAGACGGGACGGCGCGAGGCGTCGGACGGAGCGAAGGCTTTCGAGGCGATCGCGGGCGACGCGGCCGTGCCGGGCGCGCTGCAGGATCTCGCCCGGCTCCGCGCGGCCGTGCTCCGGCTCGACATGGCCGAAGCCGCCGACGAGGCGGTTCGCGGGCTCGAACGGCTCGCTGCTCCGAGCAACCCGTGGCGCCACACCGCCCGTGAGATGCTCGGGCTGTCCCTCTTGAAGCGCGGCGACGTCGAGGGCGCCGGCAAGTGGTTCGACCAGATCGCGGCGGACCGCGAAACCCCGGCCGGGCTGCGCTCGCGGCTCGAGATCTACGTCGCGCTCGTGGCGGGCGGCCGCGTTCAGACGCAGTGACGGCGCCCCATGCCGACGGTCGCGATCATCGGCCGGCCGAATGTCGGCAAGTCGACGCTCTTCAACCGGCTCGTCGGGCAGCGTCTCGCGCTCGTCGATGACCGGCCGGGCGTGACGCGCGACCGCCGCGAAGGCGAGGCGAACCTCGCGGGGCTGGAGTTCCGGGTCATCGACACCGCCGGGCTAGAGGAAGCGGAGCCCGGCTCGCTCTCGGACCGCATGCGGGGCCAGACGGAAGCCGCGATCGATGAGGCGGACCTCGTTTTCTTCCTGATCGACGCCCGGGCGGGCGTGCTGCCGGCGGACCAGACCTTCGCCGAGGAGGTGCGCCGGTCGGGCAAGCCCGTCCTGCTACTCGCCAACAAGGCCGAGGGACGCAGCGGCCTCGACGGCGCCTACGACGCCTTCTCGCTCGGCCTCGGAGACCCGATCCCGATCTCGGCCGAGCACGGGGAGGGCCTCGGCGGCCTCATCGAGGCGCTCGTGCCCTTCTTCGACGAAGAGCCCGGGGCGGGCGCGGAACGCGGCGACAAGCCGCTGCGAGTCGCGATCGTCGGGCGGCCGAACGCCGGCAAGTCGACGCTCGTCAACCGTCTCATCGGGTCCGAGCGCCTCCTTACGGGGCCGGAGGCCGGCATCACCCGCGACACGATCTCGGTCGATTGGCGCTGGCAGGACAGGCCCGTCCGGCTTTTTGACACCGCGGGCCTGCGCAAGCGCGCCCGGGTCGAGGACAAGCTCGAGAAGCTCTCGGTCGCGGACGCGCTGCGAGCGATCCGCTTCGCGGAGGTCGTGGTCGTGCTCCTCGACGCGACCATCCCGTTCGAGAAGCAGGACCTCTCGATCGTCGATCTCGTCGAGAGCGAGGGGCGGGCGATCGTCTTCGGCCTCAACAAGTGGGACCTCGTCGCGGACCGTCCGGGCCTCCTGAAAGAGCTGCAGATCGAGGCCGAGCGGCTGCTCCCGCAGGTGCGCGGCGCCGCGACCGTGCCGCTCTCCGGCCTCGGGGGAGAGGGGCTCGACCGGCTCATGGGGGCGGTCTTCTCGGCCGCCGAGATCTGGAGCCGGCGCGTGCCGACGGCGCGGCTCAATGCCTGGCTCAGCGAAGCCGTCGCGGCCCATGCCCCGCCGGCCGTCTCCGGCCGACGCATCAAGATTCGCTACATGACGCAGGTGAAGGCGCGACCGCCGCATTTCGCGATCTTCGGCAACCAGCTCGATGCGCTGCCTAAGGCCTATACCCGCTACCTCGTGAACGGGCTTCGCGAGAGCTTCGACCTGCCCGGCGTCCCCATCCGGCTCGCGTTGCGCACGGGCAAGAACCCGTTCGAAGGGCGGCGCCGGGAGCGGGAATGATCCGCAGGCATTGGCCCGCGAGCCGGTCGGTCCATGTCGGCGCCGGCGGCCTGCTGTTCTGGCTCGGCGCCCGCTTCTGGGTGCTCGGCCTTTATCGGGACAGCGTCGCGAACCGCTGGCTTACCTGGCGCTGGCGACGGCTCGTGCTCCGGCGAGCCGCCCGGGCCGCGACGCTCGGGATCCGGTTCCTGTTCGCGGTCGCGCCCGACAAGCTGTCCCTGTTCGGTGCAGAGCTGCGCGGGATCGCGCTCGACCCCGCGCTCGCGCCCGGTCGGCGGCTCCGGCAGGCGCTGACCGGAACGGCGGCGGAGCCCGCGTGGATCGACCTCTTCGCGCCTCTGTCGCTCTCGCCCCGCGAGCTGCATCTCCGGACGGACACGCATTGGAATTTCGCCGGCTATCTCGCGGCCTACGAGGCGATCTGCGCGGCCTGCGGCGCCGCGACCGCGGCCCATGTCGCGACGAGCCCGTCGGTCGAGATCGAGGAGACGCTGGATCTCGGCGGCCACGTGCTGCCTCCGGTCACCGAGCGCTACGCCCACCACCACATTCTCCGCGATGCCGAACGGGTCGAGGCGAATGCGCTCGTGCTCTATCGCGAGCGGCACGCCGCGCAGGCGTTCGCACCGGGGGTCCTCGTGGGGTCTCGTGTGGTATACCGCAACGACGGGGCCGGAGCCGACCCGCGTCGTCTCCTGGTGTTCGGGGATTCCTACCTCTTCCAGCCGGCGGGGCTCGGGCCGATGCTGGCCGAGACCTTCCAGGAAGTGCATTGCGTCTGGTCCGCCCGGATCGATTGGCGCTACGTCCGCGAGGTCGCGCCCGACATCCTCCTCAACGAGATCGCGGAGCGTTTTCTGCGCGCCGTGCCCCGGGACGCGGGCTTTCGCGTCGAGGCGCTCGCGGCCGCACGGGTCGCGGCCGCGGAGGCGAGGCGAGCCGGCCGGCCCAGGAGACTAAACCGTCTGCGGCGGCTCCTCGGGCGCGTCTGAGCGGCGTATCTCAGCCCGGGTTCTGAAAGGCGAGGACGCGGCCTGACGGGAAGTCGAAGACCTTGCCGGTCTCGCCCCAATCGGGCGAGGCGAGCCGGATAAGATCGGGCGCCAGGTCGTCGGGGCTGCGCAGCGCCTCCGGATCCTCACCCGGCATCGCGGAGGCCCGCATCCGCGTCCTGAGCGGCCCCGGATTGACCAACATCACCTTCACGGGGGTCGTCGCGGTCTCGGCCGCGTAGGTCCGGCCGAGGGCGTCGAGGGCGGCCTTCGAGACGGAATACGCGCCCCAATAGGCTGGGCTGCGCCAGGAGGCCCCGGAGGTCACGAAGATCGCGCGGCCGGCCTCCGAGCGGCGCAGCAGCGGATCTAGCGCGCGAATGAGCCGCCAATTCGCCGTCACGTTGACCGTGAGGACGTCGGTCCAGGTCTTCGGGTCGAAATGGCCGAGCGGCGCGAGGCCGCCGAGGAGCCCCGCATTGCCGAGCAGGATGTCGAGCCGACCCCAGCGCTCCAGGATGCCGGCCGCGAGCCGGTCGAGCGCGTCGAGGTCGCGCAGATCTGCCGGTGCCAGCGTGGCCGTGCCGCCCTCGGCGCCGATCGCGTCGTCGAGCTCCTCGAGCGCGCCTTGGGTCCGAGCGATCGCGATCACGTGCGCGCCGGCCCGGGCGAACGCGAGGGCGGCGGCCCGACCGATCCCTCGCGACGCGCCCGTGACGACTGCGAGACGACCCGCGAGCGGCCGCTCCGGCATCAACCGGCTTCCGCGAGGAGCGACACCTGCTTGGCGGCCTCGCCGCGCAGGTCGGTGATGGTCGTCGGGTAATCGCCCGTGAAGTAGTGGTCGGTGAATTGCGGGGCGGCGTCGTCCCGCCCGGGCTCGCCGAGCGCCCGGTAGAGCCCGTCGATGGACAGGAAGGCGAGGCTGTCGACGCCCAGGTACTCGCGCATCTCGGGCACGCTCATGCGCCAGGCGAGAAGCTTGTCCTGCTCAGGCATGTCGATTCCGTAGTAATCCGCGAAGCGGATCGGCGGGCAGGCGATGCGGAAATGCACCTCGCGGGCGCCGGCCTCCCGCATCATCGCGACGATCTTGCGCGACGTCGTCCCGCGCACGATCGAATCATCGACGAGCGCCACGCGCCGCCCCTCGATGACGGCGCGGTTCGCCGAATGTTTCAGGCGCACGCCGAGCTCGCGCACCGACTGGGTCGGCTGGATAAAGGTGCGGCCGACGTAGTGGTTGCGGATGATGCCGAGCTCGTAGGGCACGCCGGACGCTTGCGAGAAGCCGATCGCGGCCGGCACGCCCGAATCCGGAACGGGCACGACGACGTCGGCCGCGACGGGCGATTCCTCCGCGAGCAGCGCGCCGATGCGCTTGCGTACCTCGTAAACGTTGCGCCCGCCGACCACCGAATCCGGCCGGGAGAAGTAGACGTATTCGAACAGGCACGGACGCGCGCGGCGGGCCGGGAAGGGATGCAGGCTCTCGAGCCCGTCGGGACCGATCACGACGACCTCGCCGTTCTCGACGTCCCGGACGTAGCGCGCCCCGATGATGTCGAGCGCGCAGGTCTCGGAGGTCAGGATGTGGCAGCCATCGAGCTCGCCGATGACGAGCGGGCGGATGCCGAGCGGGTCGCGCGCCCCGATGAGCTCGCGATTGGTCATGCCGACGAAAGCGTAGCCGCCCTCGACCTGCCCGAGCGCATCCGTGAAGCGGTCGACGAAGCGGTTGCGCCGGGAGCGCGCCACGAGATGGAGGATCACCTCCGTGTCGGAGGTCGCCTGGAAGATGGCGCCGTCCCGGATCAGCTTGCGGCGGAGCGTCAGGCCGTTCGACAGGTTGCCGTTATGCGCGACCGCGAAGCCGCCCGTCTGCAGCTCGGCGAAAAGCGGCTGGACGTTGCGCAGGATCGTCTCGCCCGTTGTCGAGTAGCGGGTGTGGCCGATGGCCGAGAGGCCCGGCAGGCGCTCGATGACCTCGCCCTTCGAGAAATGGTCGCCGACCAGCCCGAGCCGTCGCTCCGAATGGAAACGGTGCCCGTCGAAGGACGTGATGCCCGCGGCCTCCTGCCCGCGATGCTGCAGCGCGTGCAGCCCGAGCGCGGTGATCGCGGCGGCGTCCGGATGGCCGACGATGCCGAAGACGCCGCATTCCTCGCGCGGCTTGTCCTCGTCGAGATCGAGGCACCAGGGCGGCGCAAGATCCGGTGCGGTCATGGGCGGCGGCTCCCCGGGAAACCGCCTATGTAAGCCCGCGCGAAACGCGGCGCCACCTCGCGAAACGGGGAATACGGGTCAGCCCCGTTTTTGCCCGGCGGGATCCACAGGCGCGACCGTACCGGTCGTCGGGTCGCCCTCGCCGCGCTGCTTGCGCAGCTGCGCCATCACGCCCTCGGGATCCGGCAGCATGGTGATGAGGGAATTGCCCGTGTTCTCGAGCACCGGCTTCGCACGGGCGTTCGTCGCCCAGTCGGGCATCTTGCCCTGCACGAGCCAGGACAGGAACACCCACCCGATCACGCAGATGAGGAAGCCGCGGGCCGCGCCGAACAGGAAGCCGAGCGTCCTGTCCAGCGCGCCGATGCGCGAATCGAGGATGAAATCGGACAGCTTCACCGTGATGATCGAGGTGACGAGCAGCACCGCGATGAAGATGACGCCGATCGCCGCGACGAGCGCGATGGTGGGGTTCGCGATATGGTCCTTGAGCCGCGGCAGGACGAGCGGATGGAGGAACCAGGCAGCCGCGGCGGCCACGACCCAGGCGACGATCGCCAGGACCTCGCGGGTGAAGCCGCGCACCGCCGCCAGCAGCGCCGAGATGACCACGACCCCGATCACGACGAGGTCGAGAATAGAAATGGGCAGCGAGGCCGACATCGTCTTGGCTTGTCCAGGATCCCAGGCGCACGAGAAGCGCCACCGCCGGCTTATAGCGCCGCCGGCACCCTCCGTCATCGGCGAAGGGCCGCTGCCGCCTGGTTTGGAGCCTCAGCGTTGGCGAGTGTTGCCCTTCGGTCAACCGCGGCGAAGGCCGGCCCGGGCGGGCGCGCGCCCGCCGCCCGCGACCCGCGCCACGAGATCGGCGACGTGGGACACGGCGCGCCCGGGCGGCAGGCTCTCGCCGCCGCCGGCCGGGGCCGGGCCGACAGGGTCGTCGAAGCCGAGCTTCACGGCCTCCTTCACACGGGCGGCGGCCTGACTAACCGGCCGGACGGCGCCCGAGAGGCCGATCTCGCCGAAGTAGACGCTGCCGGCCGGCAGCGGCTGGCCGGTCAGGGAGGACACCAGCGCGGCCGCGGCCGCGAGGTCGGCGGCGGGCTCGTTCACGCGCAAGCCGCCCGCGACGTTGAGATAGACGTCGTGCTGGCCGAGCCGCACCCCGGCATGGGTCTCGAGCACGGCGAGCACCATGGAGAGCCTGGCAGGATCCCAGCCGACGACCGAGCGGCGCGGGGTGCCGAGCGCCGTCGGCGCGACGAGCGCCTGGATCTCGACGAGGAGCGGACGCGTGCCCTCCATCCCGGCGAACACGGCGGTTCCGGCCGTGCCGAGGTCGCGCCCCGCCAGGAAGAGCTCGGACGGGTTCGGCACCTCGGCGAGGCCGGCGCCCGTCATCTCGAAGACGCCGATCTCGTCCGTCGGGCCGAACCGGTTCTTGACCGCCCGCAGGATGCGAAAATGGTGTCCGCCCTCGCCCTCGAAGTAGAGCACGGCGTCGACCATGTGCTCCAGCACGCGCGGCCCGGCGATGGCGCCGTCCTTGGTGACGTGGCCGACCAGCACCAGCGCGAAGCCGCGCGACTTGGCGAGGCGGATC
>JAFAPJ010000490.1 GCA_019247255.1 Methylobacteriaceae bacterium
TTCACCCTGCAATGGCAGGTCGACCCGCGGCGCGTGACCGATTTCGTGTTCAACCTCGCCAATCCCGACGGCACCGTCCGGGTCGCGGCCGAGAGCGCGATGCGCGAGGTGATCGGGCGGCGCAACATCCAGACCATCCTGACGACCGATCGCGCCGCGATCGAGGCCGAGGTGAAGCAGCTGACCCAGGATACGCTCAACCAATACGGCGCCGGGGTCGAGATCCTGCGCGTGAACCTGCAGAAGGTCGATCCGCCGACCCAGGTGATCGACGCTTTCCGCGACGTCCAGGCGGCGCGGCAGGACCAGGATCGGCTGCGCAACGAGGCCGAGACCTATGCGAGCCGGGTCGTCCCGGAAGCGCGCGGCGAGGCGACCCGGATCGTCCAGGCGTCCGAGGCTTATCGCGAGCGCTCGGTCGCCGAGGCGACCGGCCAGGCGTCGCGCTTCAGCCAGGTCTACGAGCAGTACCGCAAGGCGCCCGACGTGATCCGCGAACGCATCTTCCTCGAGACCATGGAGCGCGTCCTCAGCGGGGCCGACAAGATCATCCTCGACGGCAACGGCCAGCAGGGCGTCGTACCCTACCTGCCGCTCTCCGAGCTCGGCCGTCGGCCGGGGTCGGGCGGCGGCGCCTCCGGCCAGACGGGAGCCAACCGATGAGCGCGACGCTGCGCACCGCGCTCGCCGCGGCCGCCGCCGTCGCGGTCGTGGTTCTCTTCGCCTCCGTTTTCATCGTCCAGCAGACTCAGACGGCGCTCGTGCTGCGCTTCGGCGCGGTCCAGCAGGCCTCGTCGGCTCCCGGGCAACCCGGGATCCAGCCGGGGCTGCACTTCAAGGTGCCGCTCATTGACAACGTCGTGTACTTCGACCGGCGCATCCTCGACCTCGACCTGCCGGTCCAGGAGGTCATCGCGTCCGATCAGAAACGGCTCGTCGTGGACGCCTATGCGCGCTACCGCATCATCGATCCGCTGCGCTTCTATCAGACGGTGAATGGCGTGCCGGGGGCGAACAACCGCCTCGGCTCCATCACGAACTCGACCGTGCGCTCCGTTCTCGCGGACGCGACCTTCACGGGCATCGTGCGCACGGAACGCGACGCCCTGACGAGGCGGATCGCCGGCGAGGTGAACAGCGCCGCGCGGGGGATCGGGGTCGAGGTCGTCGACGTCCGGCTTCGCCGGGTCGACCTGCCCGAGCAGAACAGCCAGGCGGTGTTCCAGCGCATGCAGACCGAGCGCCAGCGCGAGGCGACGGATATCCGAGCTCAGGGCTCGCAGATCGCGCAGGGCATCCGGGCCCGCGCGGACCGCGACGTCGCGGTGATCCTCGCCGAGGCGAACCGGACCTCGGAGGAGAACCGGGGCCGCGGCGACGCCGAGCGCAACCGCATCCTGGCCGAGGCTTACGGAAAAGATCCGGGCTTCTTCTCCTTCTACCGGACCATGCAGGCCTACGAGGCCGGGCTGAAGCCGGGCGATACCCGGATGGTGCTCTCGCCCGATTCCGAGTTCTTCCGTTTCTTCAACGACGCGGCGGGACGGGGCCGTTCGGACAAGGCTCCCTCCGGGACGCCGACGCCTCAGCCTCCCGCGTCCACGAGCTCGACCGCAGCCGTTCCCGGCCAGTGACGCGTCGCGATGCGGGATCTCCTCGCCGCGTTCGGCCTCGCGCTCGCGATCGAGGGGATCCTGTTTGCCGCCTTCCCGGATGCGGTGAAACGCGCCATGGTTGATGCGGCGGCCTCGCCGCGGGACCGGATGAGGCTCGTCGGCCTCATCTCGGCCGCGATCGGGGTCGTCGCGGTCTGGGCCGCGCGACGCTTCACCTGACGCGCGGCTCGGGGTGATGTTCGGGGCCGAACAGGTTCGGTGAGGTCGATGATGCGAGCCTTCTTGTCCGTTCTCGGGCGCCTGCGCGCCCCCGCTTGCGCCGCGGGACTGGCGCTCGGGGCGAGCCTCGCTTTCGCCGCGCCCGCGGCGGCGCGCGGGCCGGAAACGCTGGCGCCCCTGACCGCCCAGGTGATGGACGCCGTCGTCAACATCTCGGCCTCGACCACCGTCGAGGCGCGGGCGCGCGTGAACCCGCCGGGCGGCGGCGGCGGCCAGACACCGCTCGACGACCTGTTCGAGGATTTCTTCAATCGCCGGGGCCAAGGCAATCGCGGGGACGACGCGCCCCGTCAGCGCCGGTCGAACTCGCTCGGCTCCGGCTTCGTGATCGACGCGTCCGGCATCGTGGTGACGAACAACCACGTGATCGGCGACGCCAACGAGATTTTCGTCATCTTCAGCGACGGTTCCCGGTTGAAGGCGGAGATCGTCGGCAAGGACACCAAGATGGATTTGGCGGTGCTGCGGGTGAAGCCCGAGAAGCCGCTGAAGGCCGTGAGCTTCGGCGATTCCGAGAAGATGCAGCCGGGCGATTGGGTGATCGCGATCGGCAACCCGTTCGGGCTCGGCGGCTCGGTATCGGCCGGCATCGTGTCGGCCCGCGGACGTAACATCGAATCCGGACCGTACGACAACTACATTCAGACCGACGCCGCCATCAACAAGGGCAATTCCGGCGGACCGCTCTTCAATATGGACGGCGAGGTCATCGGCATCAACACGGCGATCCTCTCGCCGACGGGCGGCTCGGTCGGCATCGGCTTCGCGGTCCCGTCGGCCAGCGCCTCGCCGATCATTGATCAGCTGCGCCAGTTCGGTGAGACGCGCCGGGGCTGGCTCGGCGTCCGCATCCAGAACATCGACGACACGACGGCCGACGCCCTCGGGCTCGGGACCGCTCGCGGCGCGCTGGTCGCGGGGGTCGACGAGCGGGGGCCCGCGAAGCCGGCCGGGATCGAGGTCGGCGACGTCATCACCAAGTTCGATGGGCGGGACGTGAAGGAATCGCGCGACCTGCCGCGGCTCGTGGCGAACACGACGGTCGGCAAGACCGTCGACGTCACGGTGGTGCGCAAGGGCGGGCCGCTCACGAAGAGCGTGACGCTCGGGCGGCTGGAGGACGGGGAGAAGCAGCAGGCCGGGCTGAACCAGCCTTCGGTGCAGGACCCGCCGAGCGCAACGCGGCGGGCGCTCGGCCTCGAGCTCTCCGGCCTCTCGGACGAGCTGCGGCGGCGCTTCAACGTGCAGGATGGCGCGAAGGGCGTACTGATCACGCGCGTGGACCCGAACTCGTCGGCCGCCGACAAGCGCATACAGCCGGGCGAGCTCATCGTGGAGGTCGGCCAGGAGGCCGTGTCGACGCCCGCCGACGTCGCGCGCCGGGTCGAGGCGCTGCGCAAGGACGGGCGCAAGTCCGCGCTCCTCCTCGTGGCGAACGCGCAGGGCGAGGTCCGCTTCGTCGCGCTCGCGCTGGAATAGGCCGGGCTGGCATCCCGGTCGGGGCCGCGGCGCGGCTGGCGGCCGGGTTCAGCGACTCGAGCGGATCGCTTCGACGCGACGGCGCGTCAGGCCGTGAAGCGGCCGTGGCAATGCTTGAACTTCTTGCCCGAGCCGCAGGGGCAGGCCTCGTTGCGGCCCACGCGCCCCCAGGAGGCGGGGTTGCGCGGGTCGCGCTCGAGCACCGCCGTGTCGCCGGACATCTCGGCGGCCGCGAAGCCGAGCGCCGGCCCCGCGCCGCCGAAGGATCCGGTGGCGTGAGCTGAGGCGAACTCGTTCTCGCCGGTGGCGGGATCGAGATGCTGCACGAACATCGGGGGCAGGTCGTCCGCGGGCTCCGGCTCCTGGAACACGACCTCGATCCGCATGAGCTGCGCCGTGACCTGGCGGCGCAGCTGGCCGACGAGCTGGTTGAAGAGGTCAAAGGCCTCGCTCTTGTACTCGTTGAGCGGATCCCGCTGCGCGTAGCCGCGCCAGCCGATCACCTGGCGCAGGTGGTCGAGCGTCACGAGGTGCTCGCGCCACAGATGGTCGAGCGACTGCAGGAGGACCTGCTTCTCGACATAGGTCATCACCTCGGCCGAGTTCGCCTCGATGCGGGCCGTATAGGCCTCGTCGGCGAGCTTGCGCAGGCGCTCGCGGATCTCCTCGTCCGCGATGCCCTCCTCCTTGGCCCAGCCCTCGACCGGGACGTCGAGGTTGAGCCCTTGCCGGATCTCCTCGGCCAGCGCCGTCACGTCCCATTGCTCGGGATAGGCGCCGTCCGGGATCGCGGCTGCCACCAGATCGTCGACCACGCCGTGGCGCATCTCGTCGATCGTGTCGCGCACGCTCTCCTCGGCCATGAAGTCGCGACGCTGCTCGAAGACGACCTTGCGCTGGTCGTTCATGACGTTGTCGTACTTCAGGATGTTCTTGCGGATGTCAAAGTTCCGGGCCTCGACCTTGGACTGCGCCTTCTCGATCGCCCGGTTGATCCAGGGATGGATGATCGCCTCGTCCTCCTTCAGCCCGAGCTTCTGGAGCATGCCGTCCATGCGCTCGGACCCGAAGATCCGCATGAGGTCGTCCTGAAGGGACAGGTAGAACTTCGACCGGCCGGGATCGCCCTGGCGTCCGGAGCGGCCACGCAGCTGGTTGTCGATGCGCCGGCTCTCGTGACGCTCGGTCCCGATGATGTAGAGGCCGCCCGGCATCGCGTGCTTGCGACCGGCCTCCGGGTCCGACCCCTCGCCCGAGCCCAGCACGGTCTCGCGCATGGCCTCCACCTCGGCCGTGATCGCGGCGACCCGCGCGTCGCGCTCGGGTCCTTCCGCCATCCCGGCGGTCTCCCCGGCGATGCGCATCTCGATGTTGCCGCCGAGCTTAATGTCCGTGCCGCGGCCGGCCATGTTCGTCGCGATCGTGATCGCGCCCGGCACGCCGGCCTCCGCCACGATATAGGCCTCCTGCTCGTGAAAGCGGGCGTTCAGCACCGCGAAGCGCTTGCTCTCGCGCCCTTCCCGGGCCGCCGCGTAGACCTCCTCCAGCGCCTTCGCGTCCGCAAAGTCGATCTGCTTGTAGCCGGCCTCCTTCATGAGCTCGGCGAGAAGCTCCGACTTCTCGATGGAGGCCGTCCCGACGAGGACGGGCTGGCGCCGCGCATGCGCCTTGTCGATCTCCTTGATAATGCCTTTGTATTTCTCGCCCGCCGTCCGGTAGACCTCGTCGTCCTCGTCGATGCGCGCGACCGGCTTGTTCGTCGGGATCTCGACGACCTCGAGGTTGTAGATCTCCAGGAACTCGTCCGCCTCGGTCGAGGCCGTGCCGGTCATGCCGGCGAGCTTGCCGTAGAGCCGGAAGTAGTTCTGGAAGGTGATGGAGGCGAGCGTCTGGTTCTCGGGCTGGATCTGCACGCGCTCCTTGGCCTCGAGCGCCTGGTGCTGGCCTTCCGAATATCGACGGCCCGGCATCATGCGGCCGGTGAACTCGTCGATGATGACCACCTCGCCGTTGCGGACGATGTAGTCCTTGTCGCGCGTGAACAGCTTATGGGCGCGCAACGCCTGATTCACGTGGTGGACGAGCGTGATGTTCTGCGCATCGTAGAGGTCGCCCTCGGTGAGGAGCCCCGTCTCGCGCAGCCAGGAATCCATCTTCTCGTTGCCGCCCTCCGTCAGCGAGATGGCGCGCTGCTTCTCGTCGAGGTCGTAATCCTCTCGGGCGAGCCGCGGGACGAGCGCGTCGATCGCGATGTAGAGGGCCGAGCGGTCGTCGACCGGCCCGGAGATAATGAGCGGCGTGCGCGCCTCGTCGATGAGGATCGAATCCACCTCGTCGACGATCGCGAAGGCGTGCCCGCGCTGCACCATCTGCGCGAGCTCGTACTTCATGTTGTCACGCAGGTAATCGAAGCCGTATTCGTT
>JAFAPJ010000544.1 GCA_019247255.1 Methylobacteriaceae bacterium
ACGCCCGCGAGGCAATCGGCCATGAGCTCGATCCGGACGGAGAGCTGGTTCGATTCCGTCTCGCCGACCTCCTGCTGCCGCTTCTGCACGCGCTGAAGGATGCCGAGCAGGTTCTGGACATGGTGCCCGACCTCGTGGGCGATCACATAGGCGTAGGCGAAGTCGCCGCCCGCGTTGAAGCGGCGCTGCATCTCCTGGAAGAACGACGTGTCGAGATAGACCTTGCGGTCGAGCGGGCAGTAGAACGGGCCCATGGCGGACTGGGCCGATCCGCAGCCCGAGCGCGTCCCCCGCGTGTAGAGCACGAGCGGCGTTGGCTGATACTGCCGGTTCGCCTGAGCGGGCAGGACCTGTTGCCAGACGTCTTCCGTATTTCCGAGGATCGCCGCCGCGAAGCGGCCGACCTGGTCGGGCGGTGTGCCCTGCCGACCTTGCGGGGCCTGCTGCTGATAGGACGAGCCGCCGCCGCGCGTGACCATCTCGGCCCCGCCGATGAGGATGCGCGGGTCGATGCCGAGCGCCCAGCCGACGAGGCCGAGCACGATGACGGTGCCGATGCCGAGCCCGCCGCCGCCGATCGGGATCCCGAAGCCGCCGCCTCCGCCGCTCCCGCGCCGATCCTCGACGTAGGAGCTCTCCCGAAAGTCTTCCCAGCGCATCGCTCACGTTCCGTGTCGAGGCGCGGCGGGCGCCGGCCTCGGGCCGCGTATCAAACCGGGGCTGAACGGTCGAGTTCCGGGGGCGCGTCGAGCGCGCGTCGGAGCGCCCGTAGGTCCCGCCAGGCGAGCCGCTTATGGAGAGGCTGCCGCAGCAGGTAGGCCGGGTGCAGCATGGGCAGTGTCCGGATCGTGCCGCGCTCGCCCTCGACCGCGAGCCAGCGGCCGCGCGCCCGCATGATGCCGTCCTTGATGCCGGTGAGCGTCTGGGTTGCCGGCGCGCCGAGCGTCACCAGGATCTCGGGACGGGAAAGCTCGATCTGCCGGCGGATGAACGGGAGGCAGATCGCGACCTCCTGAGGAGTCGGAGTCCTGTTCCCGGGCGGCCGCCAGGGTACGATGTTCGCGATGTAGACGTCGGCCCGCGACAGGCCGATCGCGGCGAGCATGCGGTCGAGGAGCTGGCCGGCGCGGCCGACGAAGGGCCTGCCCGCGCGGTCCTCCTCGGCCCCTGGCGCCTCGCCGACGAGCATGACCCGGGCGCCGGGGGTCCCGTCCGCGAAGGCGAGCTGCTTCGCGGTGGCCTTGAGGGCGCAGCCGTCGAAGGCCCTGACGATCGCCTCGAGCTCCGCGAGGCTCGTCGCCGTCGCGGCCCGGGCGCGGGCATCGGCCGCCACCTCGTCGGGCGGCAGCGTCGCGGCGCGGGGCAGGGCGCGGGGCGCTTCGGCCGGTAAACGGGTCTCCGCATACGGCTTCTGGTCGCGAGCAGCGCTTGGCTGCGGCCCGGGCGAAGCGGCGCGAGTTGCCGGCGCCGTATCCGGCTCGGCTTCGGCGAAGCGGTCGTGCGGCGCCTCGTCCAGCGCGAGGTCCGCACCCATTGCGAGATGCCAGTCAATGAGCGCCACGAGAGCGTCGCGATCACGCGCCTCGTCGGCATCGGTCCGGTCGGCCGCCATGGGTTCTTCTAGCTCCGGCGGAAGTCGGGGCAAATTCGCGGACGCCGCGCTCGCGGTCGGAACGACGTTCGAGCAGGCGGCGCGACGGTCTGCGCTTCGTTGCGGTTCTCGGGCGCCCCGTGTACCGGCGCGTCACGCAATCGGGAGCCGTCATGACAGCGTCCGTCGAAGCCCATCCCGAGGAAGTGGGCCTTTCGTCCGAACGGCTCGCCCGCATCGAGCGCTGGATGGAGGCGCTGGTCGCGCAGGGCAAGCTCGCGGGCGTGCAGGTGCTGGTCATGCGCCGGGGCCGCACGGCCTTCTTCCAGTCGCGCGGGACGGCGGACCTCGCCCGGTCGCGGCCGATGGCGCCCGATACGATCGTGCGCATCTACTCGATGACGAAGCCGCTGACCTCGCTCGCCGCGCTCATGCTCTACGAGGAAGGCCGCTTCCAGCTCGACGACCCGATCAGCCGCTTCCTGCCCGCCTTCGCGAAGGCCCGTGTCTTCGCCCGGGGTGACGCCGAGCGCTGGGACAGCGTGCCGGCCGAGCGCGAGATCACCTTCCGGGATCTCATGACCCACACCTCGGGCCTGACCTACGGATTCATGCAATCGACGCCCGTCGACGCGATCTACCGGGCGCACGGCATCGATTTCCAGACCTCGACCGAGAGCCTCGGCGCGCTCGTCGAGCGCCTGGCCGGGCTGCCGCTCCTCGCCCAGCCCGGCGCCGAGTGGAATTACAGCGTCGCCACGGACGTGCTCGGCCACCTGGTCGCCGTGATCTCGGGCGAACCCTTCGACCGATATCTGCGCGAGCGCGTGATCCGGCCGCTCGGCATGGTCGACACCGATTTCCACGTGCCGGCCGCCAAGGTCGATCGCTTCGCGGCGAACTACGCCCGGGGCGAGGACGGGCGCCTTCGACTCATCGACGACCCGGCTGAGAGCCGCTACCTCGATCCGGCGAAGCTCCCCTCCGGCGGGGGCGGCCTCGTCGCGACCGCGGCCGATTACCTGCGCTTCTGCCGCTTCATGCTGAACAAAGGCGAGCTCGACGGCGTCCGGCTCCTCGGCCGCAAGACGGTCGAGCTCATGACGTCGAACCACCTCGACGGCGACATGGCCGATATGGGCCAGCCCCGATTCAGCGAGTCCCGCTACACGGGCGTCGGGTTCGGCCTTGGCTTCTCGGTCATGCTCGATCCGGCCAAGGCCGAGATCCTCGGCACCCCCGGCGAATATGCCTGGGGAGGAGCGGCGAGCACGGCGTTCTGGGTCGACCCGGCCGAGGACATGGCGGTCATCCTGCTGACCCAGCTCATGCCCTCCTCGACCTATCCGATCCGCCGCGAGCTGCGCGTCCTGACGTATCAGGCGATCGTGGACTGCGCGGCCCTCGGCGCCGGGACGGTACCTCCGCGGCTCAGCGCAGCAGGGTCGGCTTCACCCACCAGGCGGGCCGATCGGCCGCGATCGTCCGGGCGCCGCGCGCAGCCGCGTGGCAATCGGGGTAGAGGCCGAACACGGTCGCGCCCGAGCCGGACATGCGGGCAAGGCCCGCCCCGCTGCGGCGAAGCGAGTCCAGGGCCTCGTCGATGGCGGGCGCGAGCGCGCGAGCCGGCGGCTCGAGATCGTTGCGTCCGGCCGCGACCGCGAGGCGCGGCTCGGCCGCGCTAATCCCAGGATGGGGCGCGCCGGCGAGCGCGTCGCCGGGGGCGAGCGCGAGCGCCCGGAACACGGACGCGGTCGGCACCTCGACGCGCGGATTGACGAGAACCGCGAAGAGCGGCGCGAGGCCCAGCGTCGGCCCGAGCCGGTCGCCGATCCCCCGCATCATCCGGGCCCGCGGCGCGAGGCAGACCGGCACGTCGGCGCCCGTGCGCCGGGCGGCCTCGTGCAGTACGGGGTCGGCGACGTCGAGCCCGTTCAGCTCGGCGAGGAGACGCAGGGCCGCCGCGGCGTCCGACGAGCCGCCGCCGATCCCGGCCGCGGCCGGGAGGCGCTTCACGAGCCGGAAGGCGCCCGTGCGCAGACCCGGCCGCAGCTCGGCGAGATGCCGCGCGGCCCGCAGAACGAGATTGTCGCCGTCCGGGCCAGCCGCAACCGCGTTGGGTCCCTCGACCGATAGCGAGAGGCTCGGGTCCGGCTCGAGCGTCAGGAGGTCGGAGACGCCCGCGAAGGCGACCAGACTCTCGAGCTCGTGGTAGCCGTCAGGCCTCCGCCCGAGGACGTGCAGCGTCAGGTTGACCTTCGCGGGCGCCCGCGTGGCGAGAACCGTCATGTGGAAGGGCTTGCTGGCTTCGCCCGGGTGGATCGACCCGGGCCCGGTCGGGCGAGGTCAGCCGCCCGTCTTCTGCGGCTCGCCGACCTTCTGCTCGGCCTCGGCCGGCTTGGCGGGCTCGGGCAGCCCGTTCGCGAGCTTCTCGTCGATCTTCTTGAGGTCGTCAGGCTCGGGATTGGAATCCTTCGCGTGCTGCCACTGGAAGCGCGCCTCGAGCCGCCGGCCGACCTGCCAATAGGCGTCGCCCAGATGGTCGTTGATGACGGGATCGCCCGCCTTGAGCTCGGCCGCCTTCTCGAGCTCGCGCACCGCGTCCTCGTAACGGCCGTACCGGTAATAACCCCAGCCGAGGCTGTCGACGATCATCCCGTCGCGCGGATTGAGCTCGACCGCCCGCTTCAGCATCTTGAAGGCTTCGTCCAGGTTGGTGCCCGCATCCACCCAGGAATAGCCGAGATAGTTCAGGACCTGGCTCTTGCCGATCGACTGCGAATCCGGGACGAGCTCGAGCGCCTTCTTCAGATCGGCTTCGGCCTTGGGCCAGTCCTTGGCGCGCTCGTAGGCCGTGCCGCGGTAATAGTGCAGCGGCCAGAGACCGACATCGCCGGGCGGCGTGCGCTCGATCGCGCGGCCGTACATAACGGCGGCTTCCGCGTATTGCTTGCGCGAGCGGTAGACGTTGCCGAGGGCGACGAGCACGTCGGGCTCGTTCGGCTGCCGCTTGAGCAGGTTCTCGAGGAGCGTCACGGCCTCGTCGCCCTTGCCGGTCTGCTCGAGGCTGAGCCCGACCTGGATCTCGGCCGTCGTCTTCAGGGGCGAGGACGCCGGGACCCGTTTCAGGACGTCGATCGCCTGATCGGTCCGCTTCAGCCGCTCGAAGACATCCGCGAGGGTGACGAGCGCGAGCGCGTGCTCCGGCTGGAGCTGGAGGGCGAGGCGCAGGTAAACGATGGAGGCGAGCTCGTCGCCCTGCTGGTTGCCGGCGGAGCCGAGCCCGTAGAGCACCTCCGCGGCGCCGTCCGTGGCGTTGGCGACGAGCGGCGGCAGCGCTCGGCCGGCCGCAAGCTCGCCCAGCGCGAACCGGACCATCGGGTGGCGGGGCGCCAGCGTCTCGAAGGCCTTGTAGACCCGCACCGCCTCCTCGGTCCGTCCGCGACGCGACAGCAGCCGCCCGTAGGCGTCGACGATGCGCAGCGTCGCCCTCTCGGCGTCGTAGGCGGCCTTGAGCCTGCGCTCGGCCTCCTGGTCGTTGCCGACCACGTCCGCGATCAGCCCCGCGTGGAAATCGCGGAAGACCCCGAACGCGCGCTCGCCCCGCATGCTGTCCGCGATCTCGAGCGCGCGCTTGCCGTCCTTCGACCCGGCGAAGGACCAGGCGGTGAGGAGCGTCGAGGTGATGTCGGCGGCGCGGCCCCGCCCGCCATGGGCGAGCGCGCCCCGGGCGTTCGCCCATTGCTTGCCCTTGAGCGAACGGATCGCGAGCGCGAGCTGGGCGAGGCCGTTCTGCTGGTCGCGCTGGACGACCTTCTCGGCTGCCCGGGACGCGGCCTGAAGGTCGCCGTCGGCGAGCAGCGCCACGAAGGCGCGCTCGAGAAGCTCCGGATTGCGCGGATCTTCCTTCAGGGCCTCGCGGTAATAGATCGCCGCGGCCGCCGTATCGCGCGCCGTCCCCGCGATATAGGCCGCGAGGTAGTTGCCCTCGAGGCTGTCGGCCGGCGCGAAACCGGCGTCGTTCGCGGGCGCGGACGCCGGAGCCTGGGCGCGTTTCGCGAGGGCCGGCGCCGTGCCGAGGGCGCCGAGCGCCGCCAGGCACAGAAGGGCTCGCGCGCTGAGCTGCCTCAGGGCGCGAAGTCCAGGGATAGCCACCATCTCGGCTCCAGTCGTCTCGACCTGCCCGGCTGAGGGTCGTTCATGTCGGATTTGCGGCCGCAACATGAACCCTTCACCCGGCACCGGCAAGGCGCAAGACGCCGCGCGGGAGGCGCTCTCCTCCGCTCGAAACCGCCTGCGAGCCTCAGGCCTGGAGCGGCGGAATCCGCAGCACCCAGCCCGGCTGGATGAGGTCCGGATCCTTCACGGGCGGCGTGTTCGCCTTGACGATCTCCGTGTACTTCGCCCCGTGGCCCTTGCCGTAATGCTCCTCGGCGATCTTCCAGAGCGTGTCGCCTTTCTTGACCGTGTACATCGTGGCCTGCGGGCCGGGCTGCTGGATCTGCAGCCCGCTCGTATCGACCTCGGCGACGCCGACCGTGTTGCCGATCGAGAGGATGATCTTCTCGGCGTCCTCCTGGCTCATCGCCTGACCGGACAGCTTCACCTTGTCGCCCTGCACGTCGAGATTGAGCTTGGAGGCATCGAAGCCGTTCTTGGCGACCTCCTGCTTCAGGTCGTCGGCGCTCGCGGCCTTGGCCTCGCCCCCGCCGAAGAGCTTCTGGCCCGCCTCCTTGATGAAGCTGAACAAACCCATCTGCGCCTCCCTCGAAGTCCGGGCCTGACAAAGCCCGAGCCGACGTCCGGTTCCGACCCGTCGCGGACCGCTCGGCAGCTTCCGCGACGGTGGATCACATGCCCTGGTAGTTCGGACCTCCGCCGCCTTCGGGCGGCACCCAGTTGATGTTCTGGTTCGGATCCTTGATGTCGCAAGTTTTGCAGTGGACGCAATTCTGCGCGTTGATCACATAGCGCGAGGCCCCGCCCTCCTCGATCCACTCGTAGACGCCGGCCGGGCAGTATCGTGCCGAGGGCCCGCCGAAGACGTCGTGCTCGAAGCGTCGCTGCAGCTCCATATCCCGGACCTGGAGGTGGACCGGCTGGTCCTCCTCGTGGTTCGTGTTCGACAGGTAGACGGACGAGAGCCGGTCGAAGGTCAGCACGCCGTCCGGCTTCGGATAGGTGATCGGCTTCACCT
>JAFAPJ010000107.1 GCA_019247255.1 Methylobacteriaceae bacterium
GTCGCGGTCGGGCTTATCGTCAACGAGCTCGTGACCAACGCCTACAAGCACGCCTTCCCGGGCGATCGCGGGGGGGTGATCTCGGTTGAGGTCGTCATCGCCGGCTCGGCCGCTCGCGTGACGGTGCGGGACGACGGGATCGGCGTCGCTGAGGGATCCGGGTCGTCCGGCTCGGGCCTCGGGCAAAGGATCGTGAAGGCGCTCGCGAGCCAGATCGGCGGAACGGTCGCGAGCGGCCGGCCGCCGGGCGGTCCCGGCTTCGAGGTCAGCGTCACCTTTCCTGCCTGACGCTGACCCGCGGTCGAGGCGGCGGGTCGATCAGAGAAGCGCTGCGACCGTCTCGTCGAGCGCCGCGCGCCAGGGCCGGGGGCGCAACCCGTAGGCCTCGCCGATCCGGTTCGTGGCGAGCCGGCTGTTCGCCGGGCGGCGGGCCGGCGTCGGGTAATCCGCGGTCGTGATCGGGACCACGCGGGCCGAGGGGCCGCCGCGTGCCGCGGAGGCCGCGAAGATCGCCTCGGCGAAGCCCGCCCAGGTCGCCTCGCCGTCGTTCACGAGGTGGAAGGTGCCGGCGGGCGCGTTTCCGTCGCGGGCGAGCGCCAGGGTCACGTGCTGGATCGCGCGCGCGAGATCGACCGCGAAGGTCGGGCAGCCGTGCTGGTCGGCGACGACCCGGATCTCGTCGCGGTCGCGGGCGAGCCGCAGCATCGTCTTCACGAAATTCGCCCCGTGCGGGCTCACGACCCAGGCCGTGCGCAGGATCGCGTGGCGCGGATTGGCCGTGCGCACCGCCTGCTCGCCGCCCTCCTTGGACGCGCCGTAGACGTTGCGCGGTCCGACCGGGTCGTCCTCGCGATAGGCGCCGTCCTTGTCGCCGGGGAACACGTAATCCGTCGAGACGTGAACCAGGGGAATGCCGGCCTTCGCGGTCTCGGCCGCCAGGATCGCGGGCGCCAGCGCGTTCACCGCCCAGGCCGTCGCGACGTCACCCTCCGCCTTGTCGACGGCGGTGTAGGCGCCGGACGAGATCACCGCGTCGAAGCGCCGGCTCGCGACGGTGCGCGCGACGGATCCCGGATCGGCGAGGTCGAGCTCGTTCCGGCCGGGCGCATGAAGCGTCACGCCGTCCGGCCAGGCGAGCCCGCGCAGCTCGGTGCCGACCTGGCCCGAGCCGCCCGTAAGCAGGACGTCCATCAGCCGGCGGCCTTCAGGCCGAGCCGCTCGCCGCTATAGGACCGAGCCAGGATCGCGCGCCACCACGGCTCGTGGGCGAGGTACCACTCGACCGTGCGCCGAAGCCCCGTCTCGAAGGTCTCGCGCGGCTCCCAGCCGAGCTCGCGGCTGATCTTCGCGGGGTCGATCGCGTAGCGGGCGTCGTGGCCCGGCCGGTCGGCCACGAAGGTGATCTGCTCGGCATAGGCGCGCCCGTCGGACCGTGGCTTCAGCTCGTCGAGGAGGGCGCAGATCGCCCGCACCACCTCGATGTTGGTCCGCTCGGAGCGGCCCCCGATATTGTAGGTCTCGCCGGGCATGCCCGTCTCGACCACGAGGCGAAGCGCCCGGGCATGGTCCTCGACGAAGAGCCAGTCGCGCACGTTCTCGCCTCGCCCATAGACGGGCAGCGGCTCGCCGCCGAGCGCCTTCGTGATGACGAGCGGGATCAGCTTCTCGGGGAAGTGGTAGGGCCCGTAATTGTTGGAGCAGTTCGTGACGAGCGTCGGCAGGCCGTAGGTGTGGTGCCAGGCCCGCACGATATGGTCCGATCCGGCCTTCGAGGCCGAGTAGGGCGAGCGGGGGTCGTAGGGCGTCGTCTCGAGGAACGCGCCCTCGGGGCCGAGCGAGCCGAAGACCTCGTCCGTCGAGATGTGGTGGAAGCGGAAGCCTGCGCGGCGCGCCTCGGGCAGGGCCTGCCAGTGGCGGGTCGCGGCCCGGAGCATCCGGTACGTGCCGATGATGTTCGTCTCGATGAAGGCGTCCGGCCCGTCGATCGAGCGGTCGACATGGCTTTCGGCCGCCAGATGCATGACGGCGTCGGGATCGAACTCCCGGAAGGCGCGGGCGAGCGCGTCCGGATCGCAGATGTCGGCCTGGAGGAAGCGGTAGCGCGGATCGCGCGCGACCTCCTCGACCGTCGTCAGGCTCCCCGCATAGGTCAGCTTGTCGAGGTTCAGGACCTCGTGCTCGCTCTCGCGGATGAGAAGGCGGACGACGGCCGAGCCGATGAAGCCCGCGCCGCCGGTGACCAGGATGCGCATGGGCAGGCTCACTCGAGATGGGCGGGGAGGGGCTCCCCGTCGTAAGGGAAGGGGCTGTCGAACTCGGCGAGCCGCGGCAGCTGCAGGTCCTTCGGGGACAGGACGAGGCCGTCCGTGGGCAGCGGCCAGGCGACCGCGACGTCCGGATCGTCGAAGCGGATCCCGCCATCCGATTGCGGCGCGTAATAGTCGCTGACCTTGTAGGCGACCTCGCAATCGGGCTCGAGGGTCAGGAACGCATGCGCGAAGCCGACCGGGACGTAGAGCTGGTGCCCGTTCTCGGCCGTGAGCTCCGCCGCGACCCAGCGACCGAAGGTCGGCGAGCCGCGCCGGACGTCGACCGCGACGTCGAAGATGCGCCCGCGCAGGCAGCGTACGAGCTTCGCCTGGCCGTGCGGCGGCGTCTGGAAATGCAGGCCGCGCAGCGTCCCCTTCGGCCGCGAGAAGGATTGGTTGTCCTGAACGAATTCCTCGCCGAACCCGCCCTCGGCGGCCCGACGGCGCGCGTAGGTCTCCTGGAACCAGCCGCGCTCGTCCCCGTGGCGCTTGGGCTTGAGAAGCGTCACCCGGGCCATGTCAGTGTCCGATCGCGGTCGTCAGGCGGCGCAGGTAGTCGCCATATTCGTTCTTGAGCCCGCCCGCGATGGCGAGAAGCTCGTCCGTCGAGATGTAGCCGCGGCGCCAGGCGACCTCTTCCGGGCAGGCGATCTTGAGCCCCTGCCGATGCTCGATCGCGCGCACGAAGGCCGAGGCCTCGTGCATGGCCTCGACCGTGCCGGTGTCAAGCCAGGCCGTCCCGCGCGGCAGGACCTCGACCTGGAGCTTGCCGCGCTCGAGGTAATGCGCGTTGACGCTCGTGATCTCGACCTCGCCGCGGGGCGAGGGCTCGACCGCCTTGGCGATCTCGACCACGTCTCGGTCGTAGAAATAAAGGCCCGTCACCGCGAGATCGCTCTTCGGCGCCGCCGGCTTCTCCTCGATGGAGAGCGCCCGGCCCGTCCGGTCGACCTCGACCACCCCAAAGGCGCGCGCATCCGCCACCGGGTAGGCGAAGATGACGGCGCCGTCGCGCACGGAGGCCGCGCGTTCGAGCTGTGCGGTGAGGCCGGCGCCGTAGAACACGTTGTCGCCGAGCGCGAGCGCGCAAGGCTCCCCGGCCACGAAGCTCTCCCCGATCACGAAGGCCTGGGCGAGGCCTTTCGGCTCGGCTTGTTCGGCGTAATGCAAGGAGAGACCCCACCGGCGACCGTCGCCGAGAAGGTGACGGTAGAGCGGCAGGTGCAGCGGCGTCGAGATGATCAGGATCTCGCGCACGCCGGCGAGCATCAGCGTGGTCAGCGGATAGTAAATGAGGGGCTTGTCGAAGACGGGCAGGAGCTGCTTGCTGACCGCCCACGTGATCGGGTAGAGCCGCGATCCGAGCCCTCCGGCCAGAATGATGCCTTTGGTCAAACGCGTATCTCGTACGAAGCTGTCGGGAGGCGGCGGGCTATCGCACGCGGGATGATGGCGGGCAACCGCCCCCTGCTCGCGGGCCTCGCCTCTCGGCTCGGCCTCGCCCGGCCGACAGGTCCGGACTGCATCGCGCTCGGCACCTTCTGCCATGTCGCGGCCGCCCTGCGCGAGGCGGGCCTGCGCCGCTGGACCGGGCCGTTCGACTGGATCTTCTCGACGCCTGCGATGATCGCGGCCTGCCTCGCGGACGGCTGCGCGGCGCTCCTCGACTCGGCCGAGCTCGCGAGCGTGCCGCCGGCCGAGCTGACCGCGGGCGCGGCCCGGCAATGCCGGCATCCCCGCTTCGAGGCGGCCTACGACCTGCCGACCATCTTCAACCACCACGACCCGGCGGCCGAGCCGCGCGACGCGGCGGCGCTCGCCCGGGCGGCCGAGCGTTTGCGCCAGGCGCTGGGGCCGGGGCGCGCGAACGTGCTCCTCATGATGAGCGAGCGGCGCTGGCCCGAGCCCGAGCTCGCGGGGCTCGCTCGGCACATCGCGGGGCTGCCCTCGCGCAACACGCTCGTGGTCCTGACGGCCGAGGGCGGGGCGACGAGGTCGGGCTGGAGCGTCGAGGCGGACGCCACGGATGGCGCCTTTCGCCGAATCGACATCCGGCTCGGTGTCCGCTCACGCTCGCTCGGGGTCCGCTTCGCCGATCCCGCGGATGACGCCTACCTGCGCGAGGTCCTGCCGGTCATCGCACGGGCGGCCGTGCCGCCCGCGGCCGGGCTCCGGCCAGCCGCCTGCCCGCCGGCAGAGCCCGCCCCAGCGGAGCCGACCTCATGACCCGCGACGCCGCGATCGCCATGGCCCATCGCTTCCTCGACGACGGCAGCTTCGCGCAGGAGCTGGCCCGCCGGGTCGCGATCCCGACCGAGAGCCAGAACCCGGAGCGCGCGCCTGAGCTCGCGCGCTACCTCGCCGAGGAGATGCGGCCGGCGCTCGAAGGGCTCGGCTTCGCCTGCCGGCTCTTGCGCGAGGAGGGCGCGCCGGGCCCGTTCCTTCTCGCCGAGCGGATCGAGGCCCCCGCACTCCCGACGGTGCTCGGCTACGGCCCCGGCGACGTGATCCGCGGGCTCGACGAGGGCTGGGCGCCGGGCCTCTCGCCCTGGCGCCTCGTCGAGCGGGACGGGAACTGGTTCGGGCGGGGCGTCGCGGACAACAAGGGCCAGCACGCGATCGATCTGGCGGCCCAGCGCGCCGTGATCGAGACGCGCGGCCGGCTCGGCTTCAACGCGAAATGGCTGATCGAGATGGGCGAGGAGACGGGCTCGACGGGTCTGCGCGAGGTTTGCGCGCGGCACCGCGACCTCCTCGCGGCCGATCTCCTCATCGCGTCCGACGGCCCGCGCCTCACGCGGGATCGCCCGACCGTGTTCCTCGGCTCGCGCGGCGGCGCCTCCTTCGACCTCACGATCGACGCGCGCGAGGGCGGGCACCATTCGGGCAATTGGGGCGGCCTCCTGTCGAACCCGGCGATCCAGCTCGCCCATGCGCTCGCGACCTTGGTCGGTCCGACCGGCCAGATCCGGGTGCCCGATCTCGTGCCCGCGGGCGGGGTCCCGGACAGCGTGCGCCGCGCGCTCGCCGATTGCGCGCTCGAGAGCGGGCCCGGTCTTCCCGTCATCGATCCCGGCTGGGGCGAGCCCGGCCTCACCGGCCCCGAGAAGGTCTTCGGCTGGTGCTCGCTCGAGATCCTGGCGATGGAGGCCGGGACGCCGGCGACGCCCGTCAACGCGATCCCGCCGCGCGCCTGGGCCCGCTGCCAGCTGCGCTTCGTGGTCGGCGTGGAGGTCGAGGCGATCGTCCCGGCGGTGCGCCGGCATCTCGACCGGCACGGCTTCGCCTACGTCCAGGTCGAGGCGGCGCGGGAGGAGGTCTTCCCGGCGACGCGGCTCGACCCAGACCACCCCTGGGTGCACTTCACGCTGGCCTCGATCGCGCGCTCCACCGGCAGGCGGCCAGCGCTCCTCCCCAATCTCGGCGGGTCGCTGCCGAACGACGCCTTCTCGGACATCCTGGGCCTGCCGACGATCTGGATCCCGCATTCCTATCCGGGCTGCTCCCAGCACGCGCCGAACGAGCACCTTCCCGTCGCGCTCGCCCGCGAGGCGCTGGGCCTCATGGCGGGGCTCTATTGGGACATCGGCGAGAGGGCTGAGCCTGGAGGGCTTGGCTAAGGCTCGATGATATGCGGCACGAAGTGCGACGTGTTCGCGGTGATCAGGGACGCGTCCTCGCGAATGCCGAGCCCGCACGGCCGCGAGGCAACCAGCCATGAGCCGAGGACCGGGTAGCGGCCGCCAAAGCTGGGCATCTTGACCGCCTCTTGTAGCACGAACCCTTCTTGCCCGTATGGACCGTCTTTGCTGTCGAGCACGCCGCTCTCCTTCGAGAAGAGTGCAACATTCGCGCCCTCGCGGGAATACAGCGGCTTTCGTACGTAAACCGAGCCCAGGGTGGAGGCTCCTGGATCGCCTTCAAAGAAGGCTGGCAGCAAGTTCGGATGCCCGGGCGCAAGTTTCCAGAGATAAGGGAGCAGGCCCTTGTTGGACAGGAGCGCCTTCCAGGGCGGCTCGACGAAGCGGCACCGCGAGTGCGCCAGTGCATCGGCGTAACGCTCTCGGAACATCCATTCCCAGGGATAAAGCTTGAACAGCGCCGAGATCGGAGCGCCGCTGACGTCGCAGAA
>JAFAPJ010000183.1 GCA_019247255.1 Methylobacteriaceae bacterium
CTCGCGAAGAGCGAGCTCTCGAGCTGCCTCGCGGCGGCGAGCGAGGTCCTGGCCCAGATCGCGCTCAAGGCCGAGGCGGAGATCATCCTGCGCAACCGGGCGATCGGACGGCGCAACGACGAGCGGCTGCAGGACGTGCTGCGTCGCCTCCCGGACCTGTTTGAGCCCGCGCCGTCCCGCAACCTCGCCTTCGCCTGCCCCCGCTACGTCGGGCCGGGCAGCGCGTCAGCCTTCGCGGTGTCGCTCGCCCGCGCGGCCGGGATCCTGGTCCTGCCGCTGGGCGTCTGGCACTCGCCGCTCGCGCCCCTGCCGGCCGACCGCCTGCGAATCAGCCTCGGGCAGCTGCGGAGCGGACCGGGTCTCGACGCGCTGGCGCTCCATCTGCGCGAGGCGCGCCGGCCGGAGCTCGTCGCGTGACGGTTTCAGTGGAACGGCTTCGTGATCCCCATCCGGATCCGCTCCTCGCGCGGAACCGGGGACGTCTCGCGGGCCTCGGGCAGCTTCGACAGAACCTCGGGAGGCACGCCGAGGAGCGCCACGTATTCGCCCATGAGCGCGGTCGCCTCCGTGGGCAGCGCGACCTCCCGTGCGCCGAAGCCGAGGAACCCGCCGGCCGCGACGATCAGGTCGATCCCGCCGTCAGCCCGCCGGTTCACGCCGGTGACGCGGCCGAGCACGGGCTGCGCCTCCTTCGGCTCGAGGAGGCGGCGTCCGAGAAGGTCGCCGACCCGGACGGGCTGCGGAAAACGTTTCGCGGTCTGGGCCGCGAGGGCGGGCAGGTCGAGGGCGGGCGCGCCGGTCGGTGCTAGGGCGGGAGCCTGGGCCAGCGCCGGGCCGGCGAGAGCGAGACAGATCACGATCGAGCCCGCGCGCATCCTGCGACACCTCCCGCGAGCCGGCGCTGCCTTGCGCTCGCCCGGCCCCGTCTTTGCCTCTATAGCTCGGAGCAAAGCCGATCTACTTTCTTTGAGATTTCGGAGATTTCGATATGGATGCGGGGCCATTCGTCGTCGATGGCATCAGGACGCAGAAGCTTCACCCATGGCCGGTCCGCATCATGCACTGGATCAATGCCGCCGCCATCATCGTGATGATCGGATCGGGGCTCGGCATCTACAACGATTCCGTGATCATCCAGGGACTACACTTCCCCGAGTACTTGGTGCTCGGATCATGGATGGCGAAGAACCTGCAGTGGCACCTCGCCGCCATGTGGGTGTTCATGCTGAACGGGCTCGCCTACCTGATCTATGGGATCGCGACCGGCCGGTTTCGCAACAAGCTGTTTCCGATCACCGCCGGCGAGATCTGGGAGACGATCCGGGAAACGATGCGCCTCAAGCTCTCCCACGAGGACGTCACGATGTACAACGCCGTCCAGAAGACGCTGTATATCGTGGTGATCGTGGCCGCGGTCGCGCAGGTGGTCAGCGGCTTCGCGATCTGGAAGCCTATGCAGCTGTCCTGGCTGACCGACGCGCTCGGCGGCTTCCAGATCGCCCGGATCATTCACTTGACCGGCATGGCCATCATCGCGGGCTTCCTCCTCGTCCACGTCGCCCTCGCTCTGCTCGTGCCCCGCACGCTCTGGGCCATGCTGAGCGGCGGCCCGAAGATCACGACCCGCACCGTTGAGGCCGCCCGATGAGATCGCCTTTCCGCCCGGATCGCGTCCCGGATCCGGCCATCCTCGACGATCACCGCCCGGCTCTGCGCGCGCTCGAACGTCGCGGTTTCCTGCGCGGCGGGCTGTCTCTCGGCGCGCTCACCATGCTGACTGGCTGCGACGTCTCGGATTCGTCCTCGATCGGGCAGGCCCTCAAGGCCGTGAACGTCCTGAACGACCGCGTGCAGGAGGTGCTATTCAGCTCGACGAAGCTCGCGCCCGAGTACCCGGAATCGCGCGTGCTGAAGCCGCCGCGCTTCAACGCCTATTACGAGATCGAGGACGTGAAGCCGCTCGACCGCGCGACCTGGCGGCTCGAGCTCGCCGGCCTCATTCAGGACAAGCGTCCCTGGACGGTCGAGCAGATCGCGACCCTGCCCGAGCGCGAGATGACCATCCGGCACATCTGCGTGGAGGGCTGGGACTATATCGGCCAATGGTCGGGCGTGCCGCTGCGGACCTTTCTCGAGCGCGTCGGGGCCGATCTCACGGCGAAATACGTCGTGTTCAAGACCGGGGATGATTACCCGAGCAGCATCGACATGCCGACGGCGCTGCACCCGCAGACATTGCTCGCGACGAAATACGCGAAGGAGATCCTCCCCGACCCGTTCGGCTTTCCCCTCCGGCTGCGCACGTCGACGAAGCTTGGCTTCAAGAACCCGAAATGGATCACGGCGATCGAGGTCACGAATACGTGGGTCCCGGGCTATTGGGAGAAGCTCGGCTTCAACTGGTTCAGCGGGCTCTGACCGGAATCAGCCCGGGCCCCGGCCGCAGCCCGTCGACCACCGCGCGTCGAGCCAGACGAGCGCCGGGCCGAGCTCGGCCGTCCAGAGGTCCCAATCGTGGCCGCCGGGATCGCGGCGGAACGTCGTCGCGACACCATGCGTCGCGAGCTCTCGCCGGAAGCTCTCCGTGCCGGCGACGATCTCGGGCAGGTCCTCTGTCCCGAGCGTGAGGAAGAGCGGCGTCCGGTTCCGCTCCGCCGCATAGGCCGGCACCTTCAGGATCAGGTTGTGGCGGTTGTAACGCCGCCAATCGAGCGGGTTGCCGAAGGCGACGTCGAGCATGCCGAGCTCGGCGCGGGTCCGCTCATCCGGCGGCCCGGCGAGCGGCAGCATGACCGCGCCGGACAGCGAGAAGGCCGCCGCATATCGGCCGGGTTGATCGAGCGCGTAGAGGAGCGCGCCATAGCCGCCCATCGATAGGCCGCCGACGGCGCGTCCGCCCCGACAGGTGAGCGCGGGCTCCGTCGCCTCGATGTGGGTGGGAAGGTCCGCCGTGAGCGCCCGGGCCATCAGCCCCTCGCCCCCGGGATCCGGGTTGTCCACGTACCAGCTGCGGCCCGCCGCCGGCATGACGACGAGGAGAGGCGCGATCCGGCCGTCGGCGATGAGTCCGTCAAGGATCTCCTCCACGCGCCCGAGCTCGGCCCAGGCCCGTTCGTCGTCGCCGAGCCCGTGCAGCAGATAGAGCACGGGCCAGCGCTCGCCCGGCCGCGGCGGGGCCTCGGGGCGGTAGAGCGCGTAGGGAACGGGGCGGCCGAGCGCCGGGCTGGGCGCCGAGAGGCCCATGACGACCTCCGCCCGCGTCGGCCCGGCCGCAAGGCATCCCGCCAGGGCCGCCGCGAGCCCGAGCGCCGCCGAGGCTCGCCGGCTCGCGCTCGAACGGCTCCTTCCGCGCTTCATCTCAGGGCCTGCTCCGAATCCTCGTGCGCGACCCTGCATCCGAGCGATGACGTGCCTGCGGCCCCGGCTCGTCAGGAGCGTCGGGCGTGGCGGTCGAGTATGCGCTCGGCCTGCTTGAGGTGCGGACGGTCGAGCATATGGCCGTCGAGCCCGACGGCGCCGGCATCGGGCGCGGCCGCGAAAGCCTCGACGACGCGGCGGGCCTGCGCCACCTCGGCCTCGGAGGGCGAGAAGGCAGCGTTGATCGTCGCGACCTGGTCCGGGTGGATCGCGAGCCGACCGGTGAAGCCCTCCCTGGCCGACGCCGCCGAATCGCGGGCGAGACCCTCGCCGTCCCGAAAATCCGCGTAGAGCGTGTCGACCGGCTCGGCGCCTGCGGCCCGCGCCGCCATGAGCGCGAGCGAGCGCACGACCCGGTAGGTGAAGGCGAAGCCCCCGGCCTCGTCGCGGTTGGTGCTCGCGCCGAGCGCGGTCGCGAGGTCCTCGGCTCCCCAGGTGAGCCCGTAGAGCCGGGGCAGCTCGAGGCTCGTGAAGGCGGCGAGGCCGAACGGCGCCGCCGCCGTCTCGGTCGCGACCGGCAGGATGCGCACCGAGCCCGGCGCGAGGCCGTCGCGACGCTCCAGCACCTCGAGATGGTGCGAGAGGCGGACGACCTCGGCGACGCCGTCGATCTTCGGCAGCACGATCCCGTCGAGCCCCGGCCGCACCACCTGGGCCAGATCGTCGAGCCCGCCCTCGTCGAGCGGGTTCACCCGCACCCAGAGCTCAGGCCCCGTCGGCGGTCGCGCTGCGAGCGCCTCGGCCACGAGGCCGCGCGCCGCGAGCTTGCGGGCGGGCGCGACCGCGTCTTCGAGGTCGAGGATGAGGGCGTCGGCGCCCGAGCCCTGGCCCTTGGCGAGCTTCCGCTCGCTGTCGCCCGGCACGAACAGGAAGGAGCGGATCGTCATGGCGCGCCCGGAGAGCTCATCATCGCGCCCCTATAGGCGGCCTGGCGCGCCTGGGCGAGCGCGTCAGGGAACGACGGCGAGGACCAGGACGGTCGCGAACAGGACGAGATGGACGAAGCCGGAGAGCAACACGGAGGCGGCCCGTTCCGGAGGTCAGCGTGAGGACGAGAAGCGTGAGGACGAGCATGACGGTGTCGCGCGGCTCGAGCCCGAGCGCCAGGGTCCGACCCGTGCCGAGCGCGCGCGCCGCGAGGGCCGGGTTGGCGAGCCTGATCGTCGCGAGCGAGGAGCAGCGCCGTCTGCCCCCGGTTCACGGCGACCAGGGTCTAACGCCCTCCGGACCAGACGCAGTGCCGCCTCTCCGTCCCGAGCCCGGCGCCCTCGTAGGCGCGGCCGCCGGCTCCGGATAGGCAGGGCGAGACGCCCGAGACGCCCCATGTACCAGCACCTCGTCCAGATCCTTCTCCCTCTCACGGACAATGAGGGACGCGCCTTTCAGCCGAACCTCTACGAGGAGGTGCGGGCCGAGCTCGTCCGGCGCTTCGGCGGGCTCACCGCCTACACGCGCAGCCCCGCCCAGGGCGTCTGGAGCGGGACGGGCGAGGTCGCGCACGACGACATCATCGTCCTCGAGGTCATGTGCCGGGACCTGGACGAGGCCTGGTGGTCCGCGTGCCGCCGCGGGCTCGAACGGCTTTTCCGGCAGGAGAGCATCATCGTCAGGGCGCAAGAGGTGCGGCTGCTTTAGCTGCCGCCAGGTCCGCGGGCGCGCTTCGGCGTCGCGGTTCGAACCCCGCCCCGCCCCGCCCGTTGTCCTGAAGCGTCGCCGGGCGCGGCCGCCTGTTGCGCTCCCGCCGGGTCCGACGCGTCGGGAGAGCGGGATGCAGGACGATCGCGCGAGCGCCGTGCACGACGAGGACGGGACGGTTCATTACGAGGGACCGGCCGGAGGCTGGGGCTCCCTGCGGGGCGTCACCCAGATCTTCGGCAAGGAGTGGGATACCCCGGCCG
>JAFAPJ010000362.1 GCA_019247255.1 Methylobacteriaceae bacterium
GAAGAAGGCGTCGATGTCCCCCCGGCTGACGAGGGCGGCGAATTCCGGCGCGCCCGCCGCGACCAGAGTGACACTATCCCGGCTCAGCCCGTACTTCTTCATCATCATGGTGGCCGAGTATTCGCTCACCGTGCCCTTCACGATGCCGAGCTTCTTGATCTCCTTCGGGTCGCTGAGGCCCGGCCGGGCGGCCGCCTTCAGGTAGGTCCCGGATTCCTCGACGATCCCGATCGGCCGGACGTCGCCGCGCGGCAGCCGGAGGATCACCGTCTGGTCGGCCGCGACCCCGAGCTGCGCCTGCCCAGCGATGACGGCGTCCATCGCCTCGCCGCCCTGCGACAGGCGCAGGATGGTCACGTCGAGCCCAGCTTTCTTGAAGAGGCCGCGCTGATTGGCGAGGTAGAAGGGCGTGAAGGCGGCGTCGATGCCGATCGCGATCGTGATGGGCTCGGCCCTGGCGACGACCGTCGATCCGAGGAGCTGGAGGAGGAGCAAGACGAGGCCGGCGAGCCGGGGCAAGGAGACCATCACGCGTCCTCCGCAGTTTCGGGTTCGATGTATCGCGTCGCGGACGCGCTTTGTGAAGCGCCGGCCTTCGTGATCCCGCGGCCTCGGGACTTCCCTCCGCCGCCGCGCGGCGGCAGGCTCCAGGCGCCTGCGGCGAAGGTGCCTGCGGCGAAGGCGCGCCCTCGTCACACGAGCGGCGGCCCGGGCGAAGATGAGGAGCGATGGCGATTACGGCAGGCAGGACGGGCGAGGGGCACGGCCGCGCGGCGGCGGGCGACGGCATGCGCCGCATCAGCCTCAGGACCGCGCTCGTCGCCCTCATCGCCGCGAGCGTCATCCCGTGCGCCGTCCTCGTTCACCTGACCTGGTGGCGCACGACGCTGGCCGTGAGCCGCAACCTCGTCGACACGCTGGAGCTGCAGATCACCGAGGCGGTTCGCCGCGCCTGGTGGGGCCGGGTGCTGGAGGTCCAGGGCCTGTCCCGGACCCTTCACCAGGCGCTCGACACCTCGCCGAACGCCGAGAGCGCCGAGCGCATCCTGGCGACCGCCGCGACCAGCATGCCGGCCCTGTCGTGGCTCGTCCACGTCCCGCGCTCGGGCCGGGACGTTATCGCGATCGTTGACGAGACGGCCGAGCGCACGCGGCTTTTCCGGACCGACCAGGACGGGCGGGTTCAGGCGGCGCTCGACGTGGCGCGCAGCCCTCTCGGCCTGACGCCGATCGCAGCGCCCGAAACCCGGCTCGCGATCCTGTCGGAAGGCTGGGCGGCCGAGGCGCGCAGCTTCGATGAGCCGGGCTGGGTCGATGTCGCGCGCACGCCTGCCGGGGGCGAGCGTGCCGTCGCGTACGTGGACCCGACCGGCGGGGCGCTTCTCGCCGCGATGATCGGCTACGAACGCTTCGCCGAGCTTCTGGGCGCGATCCCGGTCGGGCGGACCGGGCGGTCCTACGTGCTGGGCCCGGACGGTCGCATCGTCATCGCATCGCGCGCGCCCGACGGGGTCGCGCCGGCCGCGCTCGATCCGGTGGCTCTCGCGGCCGGCCGGGTCGTCGCGGCGCGTCCCGCCGCGACGCTCAACGTCAACGAGAAGACACGGCTCGACGTCGGCGGCGCCACCTACGCCGTCGGGCTGTCGCCCTTGTGGTTCCAGGGTTGGCAGCTCGCCGTGATCGTCCCCGAGGCGGAGTTCCTGGGCGAGATCAACAGCACGATCGGCTGGGTCGCGATGGGGCTCGCCTTCTTCGTGCTGCTGGCCGGCGCGGGCGGGGTCCTGGCGGCCCGCCATCTCGTCGGCGGCCCGATCGCCCGCGTCGTCGCCGACCTCGCGCATATCGAGCGTTTCGAGCTCGAGGCCGTGCCCCGGCGCGTGTCGCGCCTGTCGGACATCGACCGGCTCTCCGAGGCGATCGTGCGCATGAGCCTCAGCCTCGCGGATTTCGCGAAGTTCATCCCGACCGATCTCGTCCGCTCCCTCGTGGCCGAAGGAGTCCGGGCGCAGCCGGGCGGCAGCCGGCGGGAGATCACCGTCCTGTTCGCGGATCTCGCGGGCTTCACCGGCCTCTCCGAGCGGCTCGGCGACGCGGCCGTGCCGGTCGTCAGCGGCTTTCTCGAGGCGGCCTCGCGAGCGGTCGCCGCCGAGGGCGGGACGGTCGACAAGTTCATCGGCGACGCCATCATGGCGTTCTGGGGAGCGCCCCGCGCGGATCCGGACCAGGCGGCCCGCGCCTGCCGGGCGGGTCTCGCGATCGCCCGCTGCCTCGACGGGCTCGCGCTGCCGCCCGAGGTCCGGGCCGCCCTCGCGGTGCGGGTCGGCGTGCAATCCGGCCCCGCGATCGTCGGCAACGTCGGCTCGGCGAACCGGCTCAACTACACGGCGCTGGGCGACACCGTGAACCTCGCCAGCCGCCTGGAGGGCGTCAACAAGCGCTACGGCACGACGGTTCTCATCGGGTCGTCGACGCGCGATCGCGCGGGACCGGCCATCATGGTTCGCGAGGTCGACACGGTCGCGGTCTACGGCCGGGCCGAGGAGGTCACGATCTTCGAGCTGATCGGGCTCGCGGAGGACGGTCCGCGGCCGGGCTGGGCGGAGGCCTACGAGGAGGCGCTCGCCGCCTATCGCGCGGGGCGCTTCGCCGAGGCGCTTGCCGGGCTCGCCACGCTTCGCCGCGACCGGCCGGAGGACGGGCCGGCGGCGCGGCTCGCCGCGGCCTGCGAGGCGTTCCTCCGGAACAAGCCGGGTGCCGAGTGGCGGCCCGTGACCGCGCTCGACGAGAAATAGCCGAGCCCGGACGAGCCTCGCTCATCGAGAAGGTGCGGGGCGCGCCAAGACCGGCGGCGACCGCTCGAAGCTGAGGCGTCCGCCCTTCAGGCCGAAGAGCGGCGGTGCGAGGCCCGCGATCGCCTCCGCGGGCGAGGTCGCGTCGAGCACGACCATGTCGGCCGGGCGCCCCGGCGCGATCCCGTAATCCGCGACGCGCATCAGCCGCGCCGCCGAGGACGAGATGAGGTCGAGGCACAGCGCCAGCTCCGGCTCGGCCGCCACCTGGGCGACATTCGCGTAGAGGTTCGCCATCCGCACGAGCGAGCAATCGCCGTAGGGGGTGAAAGGGTTGAGCACGTTGTTCGTCGAGATCGAGCAGGTGACCCCGCGGGCAGCCAGCCGATGCGCGGCGGTCACCCCGCGCGGCACGTCGCGATCGTGCCCGCGCCCCATCAGGAACAGGTCGGTCGCGGGCAGGACAGTGACGGCGACGCCAGCGTCCGCGAGTCGGCGGGCCGCCTCGTCGAACGCCTCCGGCCCCATGGCGGAGAGCTTCGTCGCGTGCCCGATCGCGACCCGGCCACCCCAGCCGTATTCGTCCGTCCGGCGGCAGACCTCGAACAGCGTCGCCCAGCTCGGGTCGAGATCGAAATCGAGGTGGAAGTCGATGTCGCGGTCGTAGCGCCGCGCGAGCTCGAAGATCCTGGCCACCTGGCCGTGCGCGTCCCGGTCGATATAGGGCACGCCGCCGACGAGGTCGGCGCCCTCCTCCAGCGCCGCCACGAGGACGTCCTCGCAGCCGGGATCGTCGAGCAATCCTTCCTGCGGGAAGGCGCAGAGCTCGAGCTCGACCGCCCAGGCGTAATCCGCCTTGAGCCGCTTCAGGGCGCGGAAGCTTGTGAGCCCGATCCGGGGATCGACCTCGACATGGGTGCGAATGCGGTTCGTTCCCCAGGCGATCGCCTTCTCGAGAGCGCGCGCGGCCCGCTGGTAGACGTCCTCCTCGGTGAAATCGCGCTTCGCGCGGGCGACCGCCGCGATCGCCTCCCCGACGCTGCTGCCGCAGGGGCAGCGCCCGAACAGGCAGGCCTTGTCGAGATGGAGATGCGTCTCGACGAGCCCGGGGACGACGACCCGCCCGGCGAGGTCCTCCGTCGGGCATTCGCCCACGAGCCCGACCTCGACCGTCGCGAAGCGGCCGCCGACGATCCCGATATCGGCGAGCTCGTCGCGTCCGGGCAGGCGCGCGTTCTTGAACAGACGGTCGAAAGCCACGGCGCGTCAGGAGCCGGTCTGTCGCGCCGGCGAGGCGTGCCGGACGTCGAGGCGCTCCTCCGCCGGTGCGTCGGATATGATGATGGTCCGGATCAGCATCAGTCGATCCCTAACGGGCTGGCCCCGGGCCGCCCACGCGCGATGTTGGGCACGATGCCTCAAGTGAAGGCAGGTTGAGCCGGCGTTCCGGGCCGGTTCGGTCGCCCCTGATGCGTCCGGCTCGGCACCGCTGGCACGGAAACTGCCACAAGGTTCGGCATGTCTGCGGTCCTCCAGATCGCGCCGAGGCGCGCCGAGGCGCCCTCAGCCGAACTCAACCGGCCGAAAGCGGTGGAGCTCGAAGGCGTGGGCGTCACCTTCGGGCGCGGCGCCGGCGCGGTGCAAGCGCTTGCGCCGACGACGCTCGACGTTCGGGACGGGGAGTTTCTCGCCCTCGTCGGTCCATCGGGCTGTGGAAAGTCCACG
>JAFAPJ010000421.1 GCA_019247255.1 Methylobacteriaceae bacterium
GGCTCGTGCTCGGCGCCGCGCTCATCGCCACGAAGGCGAAGGCGGGCGAGCCGGGGCTGACCCCGGACTCGACCGCGCTCGACGAGGAAGGGTTCGTTGAGGGCGACGCGCCTCTCATCGCGGAAGCGTTCGCCCGACACCTGAAACGCCTCGTCCGGCTCTGGGACGAAGATGGGTTCGGCCCGGTGGCCGAGGCCTATCTCGGCCGGCTCGCGGCCGGCGAGGGCGGCCCCTGGTCGCTCGATGCGGAGGGCGACCTCGTGGCCGCGTCCGGCGCGCGCCGATCGCTCGCGCCGACGCTCGCGGCGCCCACCTGGCTCGATCCGATCGGTGGGGGCCCGCGTCTGTGACCCGGCTCCTGCGCACGATCCGGCTCGACCCCTCGGATACCTTCGTCTTCGAACGCGCGGCCGAGCCAGGCGAATGGGCCGTCACGGGCTCCTTCCTGTTCCTCGGTTCCGATCCCGGCATGCTCGCCCCGAAGGTACGAACGGCGTTTCGGTCAGGCTTTCTCGGCCTGGCGAGCTTGGGCTTCTCGACGCTCGCCGTCGTGAGCGAGGCGAGCGCGGCCGAACTCGAGGGCGCGGTCGGGAGCCTGGCTCGGCACTTCGTCGAGCGGTTCGGCGCGCCCGGCCTCGACGCGGCCCGGGAGGTTGCACGGGAGGAGATCGCCTATGCGAGCTCGCTTTGCGGACCGCCGGTGAACACGATCCTGGCGCTGCGCCGCGCGCTCGTCGACGGCGAGATCACGGAAGAGGTGCGCATCCTCCAGCCGCGAAGCCCCGTCCTCCCCGGCGAGGACCGTCTCCATCTCGGCGCCCGCGCTTTCGAATTCGCGGCCGCGGAAGACGAGCCGGCCGAGCATGTCGACCTTCCGGCGTTTCTCGACGGAACGCCCCGGTGAGGGAATTCTGGGTCTCGAGCGGCCACCATCTCACCCGCCGGTCGGAAGGAGGTGGGCTCCTCGTGACGGACGAGCTGCTGCTCGCCATCCTGGCTCGCCCCGAGCTCGCGCCGCCCGACGACGCCTGCGAGGCGGAGCGCGCGCTCCACGCGAGCCTTCAGGCCGACCCGCGCCGCCCGGTGGCGCCGGACGAACTCGCGGCGCTCGCCGATCCGGACGCGGGGGAGAACTGGCGTTTCGCGCTCGCCTTCCGAGACCGGCTCCTCGCGGCACCGACGGTCGAGGCGGCCTATCTCGGTCTCGTCCGGGCCGGGCGGATCGCGCTGCCGCCGATCTTCCTGAACCAGCTCGTCCACCTGATCCTGCGCAACGCGCTCGACGGCTGCGACGACCCGTACACGCTCCGCGCCGCCGAACTCTTCTTTCGCCCGCAGCGGGTCTCGACGGCAAACGAGGCCGTGCTCCTCGCCGACGCCGAGGTGATCGAACGCGAGGAGGGCCGGGCCGCGGCCTCGCCCCTCGTCGCCATGCTCGGCCCTGACCCGCTGACCGAGCTCGACGTTCTCGCCGACGACAACCGCTGGACCTATTGGAGCCGGTCGGACGCCTTCACGATGGCGCTGAACGTCGGCTCCAACGCCCGCAGCCGCGACGGGCTCGCCCGGGCGATCGAAGCTTGGCTGCGTCATCTTCTGCATCTGGAGGTCGCGGTCGAGCCGCTGCCGCGCATCGACGATCGGGACTGGCGCTGGTTCGTCGGGCTCGACGCGGAGGCGACCGGGATCGGCAACGCGCTGTGGCGAGGCGAAGCGTTGAGCGAGGATGCGGCCTCGCGCCTCCTCGCCCTGTTTCGGCTCACGGTCCGAGACAGCATGCGCCTTGAACCTCGGCTGCGCGGCCGGCCGATCTACCTCCTCCTCGCCGCGGCGCCTGACCGGCGGGTCGTGATGAAGCCGCAGAACCTCGTCGTCGGCCTTCCGCTTCTTGAAGGGGCCGTCGCGTGACGGGCGCGAAGCCGAGCGGCCGCTTCACGGTGGGGATCGTCGTCGCCAAGCGTCGGCTCGCCAATCCGTGGGTCGATCACGCCTGGATCCCGGTCGCCGCGCTGCCGGCGGCGCCCAGCGCCGCGCCCTGGTCGCTGTTGTCGGTGCGGGAGGGCGAGGAGCTCTTCTACGCGGGCGCGGTCGAGATCGAGCTGCATCCGGCCGAGACGGCCCATTACCGCGACAACCTGCGCTCGGACGCACCTTCCCTCTGGGTCGCGCTGCGCCCCGCGGGCCCCGACGAGTTCGAGCTCGCGACCGTCACGGTCGACCCCTACGAGGGCGAGGCGCTCGCCGAAGGCATCGGCGAGATCGTCGAGGCGGTCCCGATGCCGGACGAGATCGCCGCCGAGGTCGAGGCCTTCGTCGAGGCCTTCCACGTCGAGCGCCCCTTCTTCAAGCGCCAGCGCGACCGCGCGAACACGAACGCGCTCGCTCGTCGGGCCGGCGGGCGCCAGGAGCCGGACGAATGAGCCGGGACGGCTTCCTGGCGCGCTGGTCGCGTCGCAAGCTCGACCCGATCGACGACGCTTCGGACCCGGCGGCGGCGGACGCTGCGCCGCCACCGAAAGTTGAGGAGCCCGTCGAGACGGCCGAGTGCGAGATCGCGCCCGAGGAGCTCGCAGACTTGCCGTCAGTCGAGGAGTTGACGGCCGAGACCGACCTATCGGGTTTCCTCCGTCCGGGCATCCCGATCGGCCTGCGCAACGCGGCTCTGCGCCGGATATGGTCCCTCGATCCCGCGATCCGCGACCATGTCGGGGACGCGCGCGACTACGCCTGGGACTGGAACGTGCCGGACGGCGTCCCCGGCTCGGGTCCGCTGGCCTCGCTCGACGACATCGGGGCGCGTGTGCTGCGGATGCTCTCCACCGGCGAGGGCGCGACGCCCGCGCGGTCCTCCGACGCGGAGGTCGCCGCTCCACGCCCGGAACCGGACGGACCGGCCGCCCTGGAGCCGCCCGACGACCCCTGCCGGGACGAGAAGACGGCGGCCCTTCCGCAACCTGCCCCGACGGACGACGAGGCAACCGACGCGCCCCTGCTTCTGCCCGACGCGAGCCCCGAGCCGGCCGGGGCCGAGCCGGAGCCGCCGCACCAGCCGCGACGGCATGGCACGGCGATACCAAAGTTTGATCTGTTCTAACTCTCACGAGCGGGCATAACCGCCTATTATGACGGCAAGCGGGACGGCGATTCCGCGTGGGAGAGAGATGCGCGCCGAAGGTACGGAGCAGGCGATCCGAGCGGCCGGAGGCATCGGTGCGCTGGCGCGCGCCCTCGGCATCTCGCAGCCGGCCGTTTCGAGCTGGCGCCGCGTCCCGACCGACCGCGTCCTCGCGGTCGAGGAGGTCACGGGCGTTCCGCGGGCGGTCCTGCGCCCTGATCTGTTCTCCAGCAAAGGCTTCGCGGTGACGCAAGGCGATCCCGTCGACGAGATCGATCGGCTGCGCTCGCAGGAATACGATTTCCTGGCGGCCCTGCTCGGCCGCGCCCCGGGCGAAGCGACGCTGGGGGCGCTCGGACGGCTCGGCGGCGATGAAAGCGCTTTCGGGGCCGCGCATCGCGCGCTCGCCGCGGCCGCTCGGGCGACCGACGGGCGGCGTGTTTCGCACGAGTTCTTCGACCTGTTCATCGGGGTCGGGCGGGGCGAGCTCCTTCCCTACGCCTCCTACTACCTGACGGGCTTCCTCAACGAGCGTCCACTGGCGGCCGTGCGGGGCGACCTCGCGGCGATGGGTCTCGAGCGCGGGGGCGAGCTCAGCGAGCCCGAGGACCACCTCGCGATCCTCCTCGACACGATGGCGGGGCTCGCCGGCGGACGCTTCCCGGCCGAACCCGGGACGGAACGCCGCTTCTTCGAGCGGCATCTTCAGCCCTGGGCCGAGCGTTTCTTCGCCGATCTCGAAAGGGCGCGGAGCGCCGAGTTCTACAAGGCGGTCGGCGCGCTCGGCCGTCTGTTCATGGAAGTGGAGGCGGAAGCCTTCGCGATCGAGGCATGAGCTCCGCGGGCGAGGGCACGCGGAGGGGAGGCGAGAGATGAAGCGGGACCAGACAGCGGGGCCGGCTCGCGGGACCGGTTTCGATCGACGGCGGTTCCTCGGGGCGGTCGGCGGCGCCTCCAGCGTCGCGGCCGCGGGCGTCGGGGCGGTGCCGGTCACCGCGACGCCCGCCCAGGCCTACGATCCGGGCCCGGACGAGACGCGGGCACGCTACCGCGAGACGGCGGAGGTGAAGGCCTTCTACCGGACGAACGGCTACGAGACGCTGAAGAAGTGAGGATGCCATGCTGACGAAGCGCAAGGCCGGCACGGCCAGCCGCGGCAAGCTCCAGGGCCTCGCGGCCGGTCTCGCCTCGGGGACCGTCGACCGCCGTACCTTCCTGCGCCGTTCGGGCCTCGCCGCGGGCGGGCTCGCGGCGGTCGGGTCGCTGTCCCTCGGGGCGGTCCGGAAGGCGGAAGCCGCGGGCTCGGCCGTCAGCGGCCCGCAGGTGACCATCCGCAAGAACGTCTGCACGCATTGCTCGGTCGGCTGCACGGTCACGGCCGAGGTCGTGAACGGCGTCTGGGTGGGGCAGGAGCCCTCCTACGACAGCCCCATCAACCGCGGCACGCATTGCGCGAAGGGCGCCGCCATCCGCGAGCTCGTTCACGGCGAACGGCGGCTCAAGTACCCGCTGAAGCTCGTCAACGGGCAATGGACCCGGCTCTCCTGGGAACAGGCGATCGACGAGATCGGCGACAAGCTTCTCGCCATCCGCGAGCGCTCCGGCGCGGATGCCGTCTACTGGCTCGGCTCGGCGAAATACACGAACGAGGCAGCCTACCTCTTTCGCAAGCTCGGCGCCTTCTGGGGCACGAACTCGGTCGACCACCAGGCGCGCATCTGCCACTCGACGACGGTCGCGGGCGTCGCCAATACCTGGGGCTACGGCGCCCAGACGAATTCCTACAACGACATCCGCAACGCCAAGACGATGATCATCCTCGGCGGCAACCCCGCCGAGGCGCACCCGATCTCCATGCAGCACGTGCTGTCCGGCAAGGAGATCAACCGCGCGAACATGATCGTCATCGATCCGCGCTTCACGCGCACGGCCGCCCACGCGACCGAATACGTGCGGCTCCGCTCGGGCACCGACATCCCGCTCGTGTGGGGCATCCTCTGGCACGTCTTCGAGAACGGCTGGGAGGACAAGGACTTCATCCGCAAGCGCGTCTACGGGATGGAGGACGTCCGCAAGGAGGTCGCCAAGTGGACGCCGGACGAGGTCGAGCGCGTGACGGGCGTGCCGGGCGAGCAGCTGAAGCGCGTCGCCTACCTGTTCTCCCACGAGAAGCCCGCGACGCTCATCTGGTGCATGGGCGCGACCCAGCACACCGTCGGCACCGCCAACGTGCGGGCG
>JAFAPJ010000632.1 GCA_019247255.1 Methylobacteriaceae bacterium
GGCCGACGTCGCACGCGGCAGATTTGGCGTCACGTTGCTGGAGGGCGTCACCGGGTCGGGCAAGACCGAGGTCTATTTCGAGGCGGTCGCGACCGCCCTTTGGGCGGGCCGGCAGGCTCTCATCCTGATGCCAGAGATCGCGCTGACCGGCGCCTTCCTGGATCGCTTCGCCGAGCGGTTCGGCGTGCGGCCCGCAGCCTGGCATTCCGGGATCGGGGCGAAGCGCCGCGACCGCATCCTGGCGGGCGTCGCGACCGGCGAGGTGCCGGTGGTCGCGGGCGCTCGCTCCGCGCTCTTCCTGCCTTTCCGGCGCCTCGGCCTCCTGGTCGTCGACGAGGAGCACGAGGCGGCCTACAAGCAGGAGGACGGCGTCTGCTACCATACCCGCGACATGGCGGTCGTGCGCGGGCGCCTGGAAGGCTGCCCGGTCGTCCTCGCTTCGGCGACGCCGTCAATCGAGACGCGGGTCAACGCCCAGCGCGGCCGCTACGTCCGGCTCGCCCTGCCCGAGCGCTACGGCGGCCGGCGCCTGCCCGACATCCGCGCGGTCGATCTCCGGCGCGCGCCGCCCGAGCCCGGCCGCTGGCTCGCGCCCGCGCTCGCCGAGGAGGTCGGCCGGACGGTCGCGGCCGGCGAGCAGGCCCTCCTCTTCCTCAATCGCCGGGGCTACGCGCCCCTCACGCTCTGCCGGGCCTGCGGGCACCGCTTCAACTGCCGGCAATGCTCGGCCTGGCTCGTCGAGCACCGCTTCCGGCGCGCCCTCGTCTGCCACCATTGCGGCCATGCCGAGCGCGTACCGGAGGCCTGCCCGGCCTGCGGCGGGGTCGAGACGCTCGTGCCCTGCGGCCCCGGGGTCGAGCGCATCGCCGAGGAGGTCGCGACCCTGTTCCCGGACAAGCGCCGGATCGTCCTTTCCTCCGACATGCCGGGCGGCGCCGAGCGGCTGCGCGCCGAGCTCGCGGCGGTCGCGGCCGGCGAGGCCGACATCGTGATCGGGACGCAGCTCGTCGCGAAGGGCCACAACTTCCCGGGCATGACGCTCGTCGGGGTGCTCGACGCCGATATCGGGCTGACCTCCGGCGATCCGCGCGCGGCCGAGCGCACCTTCCAGCTGCTCCAGCAGGTCACCGGCCGGGCGGGCCGCGGCGCGAAGCCCGGCCGCGCGCTCGTCCAGACCTACCAGCCCGACCACCCGGTGATCGCGGCGCTCCTCTCGGGCGAGGCCGAGCGCTTCTATCGGGAGGAGACCGCGGCGCGCGAGGCCGCGGGCCTCCCGCCGTTCGGCCGCCTCGCCTCGCTCATCGTGTCGGGCGCGGACCGGGGCGAGGCGGAGGCCTATGGCCGGGCGCTCGCACGGCTCGCGGAGCCGCCGCCCGGCGTCGCGGTGCTCGGCCCCGCCGAAGCGCCGCTCGCGATGATCCGCGGCCGCTTCCGCTTCCGGCTCCTGATTAAGACCGCACGCGAGGTGAACCTGCAGGACTACCTGCGGGCCTGGCTCGTCCGGGCCGGCCAGCCGCGCGGCTCGGTCCGCCTCGTGGTCGACGTCGATCCGATGAGCTTCCTGTGACGCGTCAGCCCCGCCCGTCGCCGATGAGGAGCTGGCAGCGGCGCGTGCCGCCGGCGCCGGTATGGCTGCCCGTGAGAAGCCCGCCCTGGCCCCGGACCTCGCCCGCATAGCGCGCCTCGTAGCCGCGGCCGCGGCCGCTCAGGACGAGCTGGCGTCCGTCGAGCGTGCCGGACCCGGTCTCGGTCCCGCCTTCGGACCGGATCGAGTAGCGCGCCCGCCCCGCCCCGATCTCCACCGTCGCGGGCGCGCGGAGCACGCCCCGGGCGCCAGGCGCCGCATCGCAGGCGAGCGTCGCCGGATAGGTGCCATCCGCGCGCTGGGCGAGCGCGGGGCCGGCGCCGAGCAGAACCGCCATCGCGATCCGCGTCGCCGTACGCAGCGTCGCCGGAGATCGCTTCAGCAGGATTGCACTTACGCGGTATTGCAACTCTGAGCTGAGTTTCCCTAGGATGGTCGTCGTGAGCAACGGGGCCCCTCGCATGATCTCTGTGTCGCTGCGCATCATCCTCCTCGCCGCGGGGATCGCCTGTCTACCCGCCCCGGCGAGCGCGCAGGACGCCGGACCGCCTGCCGCCGCGGCCCCGGCGTCATCGGACCTCCAGACGCAGGCGCCCCGGCCAGCCGCCTCTCCGGTCCCTGCGAGCGATACCACGCCGAGCGGTGCGGAGCGGCGGCGCGAGCTGATCGACAAGCTCGTCGAATGGGAGCGCTGGTATGAGGGGCAGAGCAACCTCTACGGCGGGATCTGGAACACGTTCACGATCGCCGCGATCGTGCTCGCCGCGCTCACCTCGTTGTTCGCAGCGCTCGGGAAAGGCGAGGACTGGAAGCTCGCGATGATCGTGATGCCGGCTCTCGCGGCGCTCCTCACGACGCTGATCGTCCAATTCCGGGTGAGGGAGAACTGGAAGCTGCGCGAGATCGGCCGCCTCGAGCTGGCCGAGCTCGTGAACGAGGCGCGGACGCTCAGCGAGAATGACCCCGAGATCAGGGTCAAAAGCCGTGAGCTCGTCCGCAAAGCGCTCACCATCGACCGCGCCCAGGCGACCGCCTTCTTCGAGACCCTCACCGCGAACGGCCGGATCGGCGCTGACGCGGGCAAGCCGTCCGACACGGGGGGCTCCGCCCGCTGACCGGCGGCCCGACCCCGCGTAAGGACGCGCCCGCTCGCCTTGATCCGCCGGGAACCGGCATGCTAGGGCAACCCCGCACCGCGGCCGGCATGGGGCCGCCGCGGGCGTTTTTCCCGAGACGTGACGGGGACGAGCCTTCCGGCGCGGGTCGGTGGGGCGCGTCGGAGCGAACGAGCGGCAGGTGGCGGAAGCAGGGACAGCGGAT
>JAFAPJ010000641.1 GCA_019247255.1 Methylobacteriaceae bacterium
GTCCCATTCCCTCGTCCGCCACGAGCTGCCGGACAGCATCGCCGGCACCGTTGATCCCATCTGGAGCCGGCTTCGGCTCGAGGCCGAGGCGATGCTTCGGGCCGAGCCGGCGCTCGCGACCTTCGTGGTCACCACCATCCTCAACCACGACACGCTGGAGGACGCGATCGTTCACCGGCTCGCGGCCCGCTTAGGCCACGCGGCGCTGCCCTCGGAGCTGATCGCCCAGACCTATCGCGAGGTGATCGCGGGCGATCGCAGCTTCGGAGACGCCTTCCGGGCGGACATCATCGCCACCGCCGATCGCGATCCTGCCTGCACGCGGCTCATCGAGCCCGTGCTCTACTTCAAGGGCTTCCACGCCATCCAGACGCATCGGCTCGCCCACGCCCTCTGGCAGGAGCGGCGGCGCGACCTCGCGCTCTACCTTCAGAGCCGGTCCTCCGAGGTCTTCCAGACCGACATCAACCCGGCTGCCCGGATCGGGAAGGGGATCTTCCTTGACCACGCGACGGGGCTCGTCGTCGGGCAGACGGCCGTCATCGAGGACGATGTCTCGATCCTGCAGGACGTGACGCTCGGCGGCACCGGCAAGGAAAAGGGCGACCGGCACCCGAAGATCCGCCGGGGCGTGCTGATCGGCGCGGGCGCGAAGATCCTCGGCAATATCGAGGTCGGGGCCTGCGCGCGGGTCGCGGCGGGCTCGGTCGTGCTGCAGCCCGTGCCGCGCAACACGACCGTCGCGGGCGTGCCGGCCCGCGTCGTCGGCACGGCCGGCTGCGCGGAGCCCGCGCGCTCCATGGACCAGATCCTGTCGGAGAAGGCCGAGAGGGTCTGAGCGCTCGGGTCGCCGGCGACGATCGGCGCGGCTGAACTCCCGGGCCGCGCGGCCGTTCTGACAGGACCGCGCGGCGCGAGCCGCCGAGCATCAGCGAGCGACGCGCGAACCGTCCGGTCGAAGGCTTGCGGGCCCGCCGCCCGTCATGCCACTCGGCAGGGCGCGAGAGCGTCGAAGAGAGGACCGCGTGTGAAGAAGAGCGAGATCACGAAGATTGAAGCGTACCTGCGGCGGACGCTCGGGAGCGACAAGCTGCGGGTCGTCAGCCGGCCGACGAAGACCGATTCCGCAGACGTCGTGGTGGGGCAGGGCAAGGACGAGGAATTCGTCGGGGTCGTGTTCGTGGACGACGAGGACGGCGACCGGTCGTTTAATTTCCAGATGTCGATCCTGGCCGAGGATCTCTCGGATTAACCCTGCCCCGAGGCTTCGCTTAACGAAGCGTTAAAGCCGCGTCAGAACGGCCCGGAGGAGGCCGTCATGACGCTCGATCCCGCAGCAATCGATTCGCTTTCGGCGCTCGGTCTCGGCTTCGCTTTCGCGGGCCTGACCTCGAGCGGGTTCGAGCTCGTGGCCGGGCGCCCGCTCGGCTTCGGCCTGCTGAACACGGGCGGCGTCAAGGCGCTCGCCGCCGTCCCGGTGCTCGTCTTCTCGGCGCCGCTCCTCATCATCCGCAACACGATTCGCGGACGGCGCTTCGAACGGCGCCCGATCCATTTCGTGATGATCGCGACCATCATCGCTTGCTTCTGGAGCCTGCTCTCGGGACGGGTCGTCTTCGACGCGGCCGCACACCTCCTCGCGGGCGCTTGACCCCCGCGCCGCCGCGCGCTTGCCTCGGCGGGTGAGGGGACGCCGATGCCGATCTACAGCCTCGACGGGGTTCGCCCCGACCTGCCCGACGAGGGCGCCTATTGGATCGCGCCCGACGCCCACGTGATCGGGCGCGTGCGGCTCGGCCGCGACGTCGGAATCTGGTTCGGCACGGTGATCCGGGGCGATAACGAGCTCATCGCCATCGGGGCGGGCACGAACGTGCAGGAGAGCACGATCATGCACACCGATATCGGCTTCCCGCTGACGATCGGGGCCGATTGCACGATCGGGCACCGCGCGATCCTCCACGGCTGCACGATCGGCGAGGGCTCGCTCATCGGCATGGGGGCGACCGTGCTGAACGGCGCCCGCATCGGAGCGTCCTGCCTCGTGGGCGCGAACGCGCTCGTGACGGAGGGGAAGGAGTTTCCGGACGGATCGCTGATCGTCGGCGCGCCCGCGAAGGCGGTCCGCCCGCTCGATCCCGACGCCATCGCGAAGCTGCGCCTTTCGGCACAGCATTACGTCATGAACTGGAAGCGGTTCGCCGCCGGGCTCGCGCGGCTCGGCTGAGCCCAGCCCTCACCGGTTGGCCGTCGCGACAGGGCCGCTCCGGTCCCCGAGCGACACCCATTCGCGGCTGTCCTGCCCCTCGCGCTTGACGAAGACGTACCCCGTCTGCCGCCAGCCGAGGATCCCGTTGCGCTTGTTGTCGAGGATGAGGTCGCCCTCGTCCGTGCGCACCATCAGCACGGCGTGGCCCTCGCCCTGCTCGTCGATGACCACCGTCATCCGCATCGCCCGACGCGGGATGCCATGCTTCTCGGCGAGGATCTTGCGCTTGAGGAGCTGATAATCCTCGCAATCGCCGTAGCCGTCATCGGGCAGGTCCCAACGGTCGACCACACCCCAATGGTCCATGTCCGTCTTCGCCTTGATCGAGCCGTTCACCTGCCGGTTCACGGCGTTCAGTGTGCGCCAGGTCTTCGGCGTGAGAGAGATGGACGTCGGTTCGCTCGGCGAGACGTCGCACTCACCGGCGTACCGGTCGCAGAAGGAAAGCCAGGCCGCGACGGGACGGGCCGCGCCGCTCGTCTCCACCTTGCCGACCGTCGCAGGCGACGGCAGCGCCGCGTAGGTTTGCCCCTCCACCGGTCCCGCGATCAGGCCCGCCGCCAAGGCGAGAGCCGCGCACCACACCGCCGGCGCCCCCGCGCCACGCCCCATCCCCGCCATGCCACCCCAGCCCAGTCACCGAACGTTCACCAGGCTGACACGCGATTCCAGCGGGCTCAAGATCGAAGTTAAACCTGTGTTAATGCTG
>JAFAPJ010000677.1 GCA_019247255.1 Methylobacteriaceae bacterium
GGGCCGACGATCGCCACGAACTCGCCCGAGCGCACCGAGGGATCGATGCGGTCCACCGCGACGTAGGTGGCGCGACCGGCGGCCGGAAAGGCGATGCGGAGCCCGGCAAGCGCGACGGCGGCGGCTTCCGGCGGCGATCCTGCGCTCATGCGGCTCAGCTCGATGCTCCCCTCCCGCGGAGGTAGCGCGCGGGCCGACGCGATGGCAACGCCTCCCTTCGGCCGGTTCGGTGTCCCGCCCGACGTGTGTCGGAGCGGCGCGGATTGCCGGTTGAGCGCCCCCTCCACGATGCTGCACATGGTCCCCCTCCCCCGCTCGCGCGGGGGAGGCTCCCCGCCGCTCTTGGTTCCTCCCCCGCTTTCGCGGGGTGGGGGACCATGCGGCCGGCTGCGCCGGCCCCGGCGAAGCCGGCGCAGGGTGGAGGGGGCGCAGGGACTCCTAGACCGGATCGGCCTCCGGCCTGCGCAGCAGCCAGGTCTCGTGCCGCGCGAGCGCCTTCGGACCGATCTTCGCCCGCTTCGGCCCCGAGCGGCCGACCGCGTAGCTGTCCCATGCCGCGAAGGGCGCGAACGCCGCGAGCGCACGTGCCGCAGGATCGGGCTCACCGGCCTCGACCAGGAAGGCCGGATGGAGCGACACGAGCAAGCTCGCGCCGGGACGGTCGATGAGCCGCGCGACGGTTGGCAGGACGTCGTACTCGCCCCCCTCGATGTCGAGCTTGGCGACAAGGCGCTCGCCCGGGCGCAGATGCGTCGCGAGCTCGTCCGGGGTGATCGCGACCGCGTCCCAGCTCTCCGCGGATCCCGCGAGCAGCACGCTCGACATCGAATCGCCGGGCTTGCGCCGGGCGCCGAGCCGGACGAGCCCCGGGCCCGGCGCGACGGCCCGCAGGAGCGGAGTCACGGCGGCGGCGAGGTCGGGATTGACCACGAGGTTGCGGACGAGCTGGCCGAAGGCCGCCGGGTCGGCCTCGACCGCGAGCACGCGGGCCCCGGCGCGCGCGGCGAGGAGCGTCAGCGGCCCGACCCAGGCCCCGAAATCGAGGAACAACGTGCCGGGCCCGAGGAGCCTCCGGAGCGTGGCGAGCGTGCCCGGCTCCCACTCGCCCGCCGCGACACGGTCCCAGAAGGTCGGCTGATCGTCCGCGACCCGGATGGCCCCGAGCGGCGTCTCGACGTGCCGCATCTCGCTTATTCGGCCGCGTCGAACAGGATGCGCTCGTCGCCGACCGGCAGGTCGAGCCCGAGGAGGCGGTCACCCTTCGCCTCCGGCAGGCGCTCGACGGAGGCGAGCTTGCGGTCGATGGCGCGAGTGCGCACCCCGACCTTGTCGATCTGGTTCGTGGCTTCGGTGAGCTTCTTCTTCACGGCGTCGAGCACCTCGCCGTACTTGCCGAACTCGGTCTTCACCTCCGACAGCGTCTTCCAGACCTCGCTGGAGCGCTTCTCGATCGCCAGCGTGCGGAACCCCATCCGCAAGCTCGTCAGGAACGCGTGGAGGTTCGTCGGGCCCGCGACCATGATCCGGCACTGGCCCTGGAGGTGGTCGACGAGGCCCGGGCGGCGCAGCACCTCGGCATACAGCCCTTCCGTCGGCAGGTAGAGGATCGCGAAATCGGTCGTCGATGGCGGGCTCACGTATTTCCGGCAGATCTTGGCGCCCTCGTCCTTGATGCGCCGCTCGAGCGCTTTCAGGGCCTGCTCGACCCCGTCCGGGTCCGCGCGATCCGACGCGTCGAGGAGCCGCTCGTAATCCTCGATCGGGAACTTGGCGTCGATCGGCAGCCAGACCGTGCCGTCGCGTTCGGGACCCGGAAAGCGGACCGCGAACTCGACGTACTCGCCGGAGCCCGGAACGGTCTCGACGTTGCGGTCGAACTGGTCCGCCGTGAGGACCTGCTCGAGAAGCGTGCCAAGGCCGAGCTCCGCCCAGGTGCCGCGGCTCTTCACGTTGGTGAGGACGCGCTTCAGGTCGCCGACGCCCGTGGCGAGGTTCTGCATCTCGCCGACGGAACGATGCACCTGCTCGAGATGGTGGCTGACGAGCTTGAACTTCTCGCCGAGCCGTTCCTCGAGCGTCCCTTGCAGCTTCTCGTCGACCGTCCGGCGCATCTCCTCGAGCTTCTGGGCGTTCTCGCCGCGCAGGACGTCGAGCCGCTTCTCGACCGTCTGCCGAAGCGATTCGTTCGCCTCCGCGCTCGTCTGGACGAGCCGGCGGACGGCGCCCTGGACGTCGTCGAGCCGCTCCTTCTGGCTCGCGGCCCCGAGATCGAGCCGCTTCTCGAGCGCCTCGCCGAGCGTGGTGAGCAGGCTCCCGACCTCGCCCCGCAGCGCCTTCCCGGCCTCGTCGCCGTCCCGGCGCATCTCGGCCAAGCGCCGCTCGTTCGCCTCCGCCATCGCCCGCACGGTCGTGACCACGCCGTCGACCTTCTCGGCCTGGGCGGTTCCGAGCCGGCCGACGGCCGCGCCGAGCCCTTCGCTCAGCCGCGCGATCGCGCCCTGCACCTCGTCGCGGAGCGCGCGGGAGCCCTGGCCGGCCTCGTCGCGCCCGCGGCGCAGGTCGTCCGCGAGCGCTGACCGAACGGTCGCGAGGTCTCGGGCGAGGTCGTTCACCGCGTCCTCGAGGCCGAGCACCCCCGCCTCCTGCCGCTGCGGACGGAAGGCCGCGACCGCGGCCAGGCAGGCGGCGAGGGCCGAGAGGACCACGGAGGCCCAGGCTGGATCGAAAGGCATCAAGGGCTCACGGCGCGCAGCAACCGAACAAAGCTAGAACAAACGCGGTCGGCCAGGCGAGCGGAACGAAACATGAACTCACACCTGAGACGGGCGTGGAGACGAGTCACGATGTCTCGGAGCGAACGCGCAAGCGCGCTTGACGGCCGCGGCGCGGGCCGGACAATCGCCAGGCGAGGAAGATGACGCCCATGCTGATCGAGGACGAGGCCGAGCTCCGGACCCTGATGGGGCCGGTTCACCCGCTCGCCGAGCGCAAGCTCCTGCCGCGGCTCGATCGCTACGCCCGCGACTTCATCGCGCTCTCGCCCTTCCTGGTGCTGGCGAGCGCCGATCGCGACGGACGGGCGGATGCGAGCCCGCGCGGCGACGGACCCGGCTTCGTCCAGGTCCTCGACGACGCGACGCTCCTCATTCCGGACCGGCGGGGCAACAATCTCGCGGACAGCTTCCGCAACGTGCTGACCTCGCCCGGCGTCGGGCTGATCTTCCTGGTGCCGGGCGTGAACGAGACGCTGCGAGTCAACGGTCGCGCCCGGCTGACGACCGACCCGGCCTTGCTCGAGCCGGCGGCGGTCGACGGCAAGGTGCCGAAGGCGGGCCTTCTCGTCTCGGTCGAGGAGGTCTACTTCCATTGCGGCAAGGCGCTGATCCGCTCCAAGCTCTGGGACGCGGAGCGCCAGATCCCGCGCTCCGCCTTCCCGAGCCTCGGCCGGATCATCGCTGACCAGACGAGCGTCGTCACCGCCGAGGACGCCGAGCGCACGCTCGACGAGGGCTACCGCACCCGCCTCTATTAGGGGCCGGACGCCTCATCGAGCCAGCTTCCGCCGATGGTGCGCGAATGGCCGCGAAACTCGGCGATCGTGTCGTCCCCGCGCGAGACGTTCACGTCGTAGATGCCGGAGCGCCCTGATCGCGACACCTCGTGCGCGGTCGCGACCAGCCGGTCGCCGAGCCGGGCCGGACGGACGAAGGTCACGTCGCAATGCTGCGCGACCGCCTTGTCGCCGCGGCTGTTGCAGGCGAACGCGAAGGCCGAATCCGCGAGCGCGAAGATGAAGCCGCCATGGGCCGTGTCGTGGCCGTTCGTCATGGCGGGCGTGATCTCCATGGCGAGCGTCGCGTAACCAGGGCCGACATCGACGAGCTGCATGCCGAGGCCGCGGCTCGCGCGATCGCCGGCCCACATGCCGTCCGCCGAAAGGCGGGCGACCGCGTCGGGATCCGGCCCGTCCGGGGCGTCGTCGAGCGCCTCGCTCACGCGGCCGCTCCCGTGAAGACGGCGGATCGCTTCTCGAGGAAGGCCTGGACGCCCTCCCGATAATCGGGCGTCTGCCCGAGAACCCCCTGCAGGTCGCGCTCGAGATCGAGCTGGGCGTCGAGCCCGTTCGCGGCGCCCGCGTCCAGCGCGCGCTTGATCGCCGCGATGGCCTGGGTCGGCTGGGTCGCGAGATGGGCGGTCAGCGCCTCGGCTTCGGACCGCAGCGCCGCATCATCGACCGCGCGCCAGATGAGCCCCCAGCTTTCGGCCTGCTCGGCCTTCACGGGCTCGCCCGTCATCGCGAGGGCGCGGGCCCGCGCCTCCCCGACGAGCCGAGGCAGGAACCAGGTCCCGCCCGAATCCGGCACGAGCCCGATCTTCACGAAGGCCTGGACGAAGCGGGCGGAGCGGGCCGCGAGGACGATGTCGCAGGCGAGCGCGAGGTTGGCGCCCGCGCCGGCGGCGACGCCGTTCACGGCGCAGACGACCGGCACCGCGAGTGCGCGGATGCGGCGCACGAGCGGGTTGAAGTAGCGCTCGATCGTGTCGCCGAGATCGGTCTCGGGCCCGATCGCCGCGAGGTCCTGCCCGGCGCAGAAGCCGCGACCGGCCCCGGTGAGGAGGAGCGCCCGGCAGGTCGTATCCGCGGCAGCCTCTTCGAGCGCCGCCGCCAGCGCCTCGTGCATCGCCCCATCGAACGCGTTGAGGCTCGCCGGGCGGTTCAGCGTAACGACACGCCAGCCCTCCCGCCGCTCGACCAGGATCGGTTCGTCCATCTCGCGTTCTCGCCCTTGTGCGTCCCGGCCCGTCGTCTACTCGGGGCGGGGACGGCCCGGAAGAGCGGCCCGGACAGCCCGCACCCCTTTCCAAGCGCATGATCGCTCCTCGCCTCCTCTATCTCTGCTTCGAGCGCCTGCGCGAGGGCGGGGCGGCCGCGACCCATGTCGGGGAGATCGTGGCGGGCCTGCAGCGGCGCGGCGTCGCGGTCACGCTGCTCGCCGAAGGCGGAGAGGCGGCAGCCGGGCTTCGCGGCCAGCTCGGCCGCTACGTGCGGCTGACCGCCCGCGCCGCGCGGGCGCTTCCCCGGCACGACGCGGTCTATGTTCGGTCGCATTTCGCCGCCTGGCCGGCTGCCCTCGCGGCCCGGCTCGCCCGCCGCCCCGTCCTGCACGAGGTGAACGGGACCTACGGCGACGCATTCGTCACGCATCCGGGCTACCGCCCGGTGGCGCGACTCCTCGCCGCCGCGCAGCGCGCCCAGTATCGCTCCGCCGCCCGCCTCGTCGCGGTCACGCCCGACCTCGCGGCCTGGGCGGGCCGGGAGGCCGGCCACGATCGCGTCAGCGTCGTGCCGAACGCCGCGAACACGGAGCTCTTCCGGCCGGACGGCCCGCGCGCCGAGCGGCCCAGGCCTTATGCCGTCTTCGTGGGAGGTCTCACGCGCTGGCACGGCGTCGAGACGATGCTCGCGGCCGCGCGCGATCCGGCCTGGCCGGACGGAACCGACCTCGTGGTCGCCGGACCGCTAATCGACGAGAGCCTGCGGCCCACTCTCGCCGCCGCTCCCGGCAACGTCGCCTATCTCGGGCGGCTGCCTCAGGCCGACCTGCCCGCGCTGATCCGCGGCGCGGTCGCGGCGCTCGTGCCGATCTCGGACCCGAGCGGGCGTTCCTCCCGCGGCGGAGTGCTGCCGCTGAAGCTCTACGAAGGGCTCGCCTGCGGGGTCCCGGCGATCGTGACGGACCTTCCCGGCCAGGCGGAGCTCGTGCGCGCGGGCGAGTGCGGCCTCGTGGTCCCGGTCGACGATCCGCCCGCGCTCGCCCGCGCGGTCGCGACGCTCCCGGCCGATCCCGAGCGCGCGCGGCGCATGGGCGAAGCCGGAGCGGCGCTCGTGCGGGCGGAGCACAGCTGGGACGCGCGCGCGGCGGATACGCTCGCCATCCTGGACGAGGTGCTCAGAGCGTCGCGATGACCTTGCCGAAGACCCGTCGGCTCTCGAGCTTGGCGAGCCCGCGCTCGAACTCGGCGAGCGGCACGACCTCGTCGATCACGGGCGCGAGCCCGCCCGCCATCTTGGCGAGCGCTTGCCGGATGTTCTCGATCCGGCAGCCGAAGGAGCCGACGATCCGATATTGCTGCTGGAAGAGCTGCATCAGGTTCATCGACGCCGAGACGCCGGAGGTCGACCCGCAGGTGACGAGCCGACCGCCGCGCTTGAGGCAGAGCAGGCTGCCGGCCCAGGTTTCGGCCCCGACATGCTCGAACACGACGTCGACGCCGCGCCGCTTCGTCAGCCGCCGCACCTCGCCCTCGAAGCGCTCGGTCCGGTAGTTGATGACGTGGTCGGCCCCCAGCGCCGCGGCCTTCGCGCCCTTCTCGTCGTCGCCGACCGTGGTGTAGACCGTACAGCCGATCG
>JAFAPJ010000678.1 GCA_019247255.1 Methylobacteriaceae bacterium
GTGACCCTCGACGATATCACGGACCTTGTATCAGCGCAGCGGACCTCGGCGTGGGCGGATGTTGCCAGGCGTATCGCCCACGAGATCAAGAACCCGCTGACCCCGATCCAGCTCTCGGCGGAGCGGATCCGTCGCAAATACGGGAAGATGATCACGTCGGACCACGAGATCTTCGACCAATGCACCGCGACGATCGTCCGGCAGGTCGACGACATCAAGCGCATGGTCGACGAGTTCTCGTCCTTCGCCCGGATGCCGAAGCCGGCGATCGGCGAGGAGGACGTGGTCGAGACGGTGCGCCAGGTCGTGTTCATGATGCGGATCGCGAATCCCGAGATCGCGATCACGGACGAGCTCCCGGCCGAATCCGTGACGGCTCGGTTCGATCGCCGGCTCGTCTCGCAGGCCGTTACCAACATCGTGAAGAACGCGACGGAGGCGGTCGCGGCCGTGCCGCCGGAGGAGGGCGCGGAGCCGGAGATCCGGGTCGCGCTGTGGGAAGAAGGCGAGGACGTCGTGGTCGACGTGACCGATACGGGCAAGGGCTTTCCGGAGGAGGGCCGTCAGCGCCTTCTCGAGCCCTATATGACGACGCGCGAGGGCGGGACGGGGCTCGGCCTCGCGATCGTCGGCAAGATCCTCGAGGATCACGGCGGGCGCATCGAGCTTCTCGACAATCCGCGAACCCGGGGCGCCCTCGTCAGGCTGCGCTTCCCGCGCGGCATGCCGGCGGAGCGGCCCGCTGAGGTCGCGCCGGCGCGGTCCGCGGGAGAGCCCGTCCCCGCATGACGACCGACATCCTCATCGTCGACGACGAAGCCGATATCCGCGAGCTCGTCTCGGGCATCCTGGAAGACGAGGGGCACGGCACCCGTACCGCCGGCTCGTCGGACGAGGCGCTCGCCGCCATCCAGTCGCGGCGGCCGCATCTCGTCTTCCTGGACATCTGGCTTCAGGGGAGCCGTCTCGACGGGCTGCAGGTGCTCGACCTCATCAAGGCCGAGCATCCCGATCTCCCGGTCGTCATGATCTCGGGTCACGGCAACATCGAGACCGCGGTCTCGGCCATCAAGGCCGGCGCTTACGACTTCATTGAGAAGCCCTTCAAGGCGGACCGACTCGTCCTCGTGGCCGAGCGGGCGCTCGAGACGTGGCGGCTGAAGCGCGAGATTCGCGACCTGCGCTCGCGCTCCGTCCAGGCGAGCCGGCTCGCGGGCCGCTCGGTCGTGATGAACCAGCTCCGGCAGACGATCGAGCGGGCGGCGCCCACGAACGCCCGCATCCTCGTCGCCGGCGCTCCGGGCTCGGGCAAGGAGCTCGTCGCGCGCACCATCCACTCGCTGTCCCAGCGCTCGAGCGGACCCTTCGTGGTTCTCAACGCCGCGACCATCACGCCCGAGAACATGGAAGCCGAGCTCTTCGGCATCGAGACGGACGGCGAGCGCCAGCGCCGCACGGGCGCGCTCGAGGAGGCCCATGGCGGCACGCTCTATCTCGACGAGATCGCGGACCTGCCGCGCGAGGTGCAGGGCCGCATGCTCCGGGTGCTGGTCGACCAGAACTTCCAGCGCGTGAACGGCTCGACGCGCGTCCATGTCGACGTGCGGATCATCTCCTCGTCGAGCCGTGACCTGCCCGGCGAGATCGCGGGCGGCCGCGTGCGCGAGGACCTCTTCCATCGCCTCAGCGTGGTGCCGATCCGCGTGCCGGGACTGTCCGAGCGTCGTGAGGACGTCCCGGAGCTCATCGACTTCTTCCAGGACCAGATCTCCTCCGCGACCGGCCTGCCGAAGCGCCGCATCGGCGAGGAGGCGATGGCGGTCCTCCAGTCGCATGACTGGCCGGGCAACGTGCGTCAGCTGCGCAACAACGTCGAGCGCCTGATGATCCTGACGGCGGGGGAGCCGGATGCGGAGGTGACGCCCGAGATGCTGCCCTCCGAGATCGGCACGCTCGTACCCTCGACGCCGAACGGCACCGGCGGCGAGCGGCTGATGAGCCTGCCGCTGCGGGAAGCGCGGGAGATCTTCGAGCGCGAGTACCTGGTCGCCCAGATCGCGCGCTTCTCGGGCAATATCTCCCGCACGGCGGAGTTCATCGGGATGGAGCGCTCGGCGCTGCACCGGAAGCTGAAGCTCCTCGGGATCGGCGGCTGATCGAGCCCGGCCGGGCGGCGCCGGCCGCGAAGGGGCTTGCGCCAAGCTGCACGCGCGCCCCAAATGAGAGCGCCGGTCGGGGGGCCGCAGCCTCTCCACGAACAACGAGCGAGCAGCCCGACGACGTCCGGCCCCGGGCTGACGAGGCGACTTCCCATGCCGAACGAGCGCGGCCAAAACCTACAAGACACGTTCCTGAACTACGTTCGCAAGAACAAGGTGCCGCTGACGATCTTCCTCGTGAACGGGGTCAAACTGCAGGGCATCGTGACCTGGTTCGACAGCTTCTGCGTGTTGCTGCGGCGCGACGGACATTCGCAGCTCGTCTACAAGCACGCGATCTCGACCGTGATGCCGGGCCATCCCGTCCAGCTCTTCGAGCCCGACGAGACCGAGAAGACGTAAGCGCGCGTGGCTGAACGACGTCCGCCGGACGAGACCGACAAGCTCAGGCCCGAGGTTCCGGACGAGCGCGAGATCGCGGCCGCGACCCGGACGCTCGTCATCGGACCTTATCTCTCGCGGGCAGCGCGCGCGGCCGCGGCCCGCACGGGGCTTGCCGCGACGGCCGAGAACCCGCGCCCGCCCGAGGCGCGGCTCGACGAGGCGGTCGGGCTCGCGCGCGCGATCAATCTCGACGTCCTGGGCTCGGCCACCGTCACGGTGAACGCGCCGCGACCCGCGACTCTGCTCGGTCGCGGCAAGGTCGAGGAGCTCGCGGGACTCGTGCGGGCCGACGGGATCGGCCTCGTGGTGATGGACGCGGCGCTGACGCCCGTGCAGCAGCGCAATCTCGAGAAGGCCTGGGGCACGAAGGTCATCGACCGCACCGGCCTCAT
>JAFAPJ010000683.1 GCA_019247255.1 Methylobacteriaceae bacterium
AGCTGTTCTCTCAATGTTCTACAACCTCCTAAAGCTCCGTTGAGACTGGCTTTCTGCGCTTTTCGTCGAAGGACGGAGCGCGCCACGGTCTTCGGGCCGAGTTCACGAGGGCAGGGGCGGCGGCTTGAAGCCGCCGAAGGCTTCCCCGAGAAGCTCGGCGATCCGGATCGTCGTGAGGTCCTGCAGGTAGCCGCCGATGATCTGGACCCCGACCGGCAGACCGTCGGCCTGGCCGATCGGCGCGACGGTCGCCGGCAAGCCGCAGAGCGTCGCGATCCCGGACCAGGCCAGGAGGTCGAGATAAGGCATCTGCTTGCCGTCGATCTCGATCACGCGGCGATCTTCGGGAGCGTTGTCGTGCGGGAAGGCCGGCGTCGGCATCGGCGGGCAGAGGATCACGTCGACGTCCTGGAGGAGCGCCTGCCAGCGCTGGCGCAGGTCTTCGCGCAGCCAGGCGGTCGCCTGCCAGGCCTGGTGGCTCATCGCGAAGCCGCGCAGGCGCGCCGCCGCGAGGCTCTGGTTCTCCGGGCCGAGCGCGGCCGCAGCGGCGAGCAGGCCCGCACGCTCCATCGGCGGCGGGTCGGCGCTGAAGATCGCCATCAGGAGCTCGGCATAGACCCGGGTCGTCACGGCGAGGTTCGGCATGGCTGGATGCTTGCGCAGGACCGTGCAGCCGGCGCGGCCGAGGTCGTCCGCCAAGCTGTGCAGCGCGGCGGCGATGCGCGAATCCGTCGGGCAGAGCGGATGGCTGTCGAGGAGGAGCGCCTTGACGTCGCCCAGCCGCTCGCGCCGGGGCTTCGGCAGGACGAGCGTGTAGCCAATCCCGGCCCAGCGCGGATCGGGCCCGGCCAGCACGCCGAGCGCGAGCGCGAGGTCGCCGGGCTGGCGCGCCATCGGGCCGATCACGGCCATGTCGCCCTGCGCGACCGGGCGGACCGGAGATCCGGGAGGTCCGGACCCCCGGCCCGGGATCAGCTCGAGGCTCGGCTTGTGCGCGCAGATCCCGCAGAAATGCGCGGGCGCCCGCAGCGACCCGCCGATGTCGGAGCCGAGCTCGAGCGGCACGAAGCCGGCCGCGAGCGCGGCCGCGGCGCCGCCCGACGGGCCGCCGGGGGTGCGGCCGAGGTCCCAGGGATTGCTCGTCCGGCCGTAGGCCGGATTGTCGCTCTGCCAGTCGGCGAGGTCCGTCGGCACGTTCGTCTTGCCGAGGATGATCGCGCCCGCGGCCTTCAGGCGCTGCACGGCGAGCGCGTCCTCGGGCGGGGTCCAGCCGCGCGCCTTCTCCCGTCCCCACGTCGTCGGCAGGCCGGCGACGTTGAACTGCTCCTTGACGGTCATCGGCAACCCGAGGAGCGGGCGCCTTTCGCCGCGGGCGAGCGCGGCATCCGCGGCCTCCGCCGCGGCACGGGCGCGGTCGAAGTCGCGCACGACGACGGCGTTGATGCGGGGGTCGAGCCGTTCGATGCGGGCGATCGCCGCCTCGACGAGCTCCCGGGACGAGACGCCGCCCTGCGCGAGCCGCGCCACGAGCTCGGTCGCGCTCGCATAAGGGGACGGAGCATCCGCCCGCGCGCGCCGGGGCAGCATCCCGACCGCGAGTGCGCCGAGCCCGACGGTGAGCGCAGCCCGTCGGGTCGGATGGGGGCGGGCCAGGGGTGCGACACGCGAGGAGGTTGTCACGGCTTCGTTCCGACAGTCGGGCGGAAGCTAGGCGGTTTCGGCGCCCGCGCCTACGGGCCTCCACGGTTTCAGCATCGCTCCGATCGGGCCGGAGAGGCCGCGCCATGACGCGTCGCTTCGCTCGCCTCACGCTCCTCGCGGCCGCCACGCCCGGGCGAACGCCGGTCCCGCGCGGATCGGAACCGCCGGAGCGGAGAATTGCCTCGAGCGGGTTCTCGCAACCTTAGGACATGATCGCTCTCCTGGGCGGACATTCGTCTCGGGACTGAGCGACACGTGCCGACCTCGAACGCTGCCGAGCCGTTCTCCTTCACCCATGCGGGCCTCTGCCCCGCCTGCGATCGGGACGCGACCTTCTCGGCCGACGGCCCCTACCTGCGCAGCACCTTGCGGTGCTCGGAATGCGGCGCCGTTCCAAGGCATCGCGCGATCATGCGGGTCATCGGTCAGAACTTCCCGAACTGGCGCAAGCTGAGCATCCACGAGAGCTCACCCGGGTGGGACCCCGTCAGCAAGCGGCTCAAGGCCGAATGCGCGGACTACGTCGCGTCGCAATACGACACGTCCGTGCCGTTCGGCGCCGAGGTGCCGGCTCCACGGCTGCCGTGCGGGTCGTACCGCAGCGAGAACCTGGAAGCTCAGACGTTCGCGAACGGGTCGTTCGACCTCGTCATCACGCAGGACGTGTTCGAGCACATCTTCGAGCCGGGCAAAGCCATCGCGGAGATCGCGCGAACTCTCAAGCCCGGCGGGGCCACGATCATGACGGTGCCGATCGTGATGAAGACGAAACCGTCACGGCGGCGCGCTCGGTTGGAACGAGAGGTCGTGGTCCACCTGCTCGAGCCGCAATATCACGGTAATCCCATCGGCACGGACGGATCACTCGTGGTGATCGACTGGGGCTATGACATCGTTCATTATCTCCACCACCATTCGGGGCTCTCCTTCATGATGGTGCAGATCGACGACATCGACCACGGCATCCGCGGGGACTTGATCGAGGTGCTCGTCGGCTTTAAGCGCAGCGTCCCCGACCTGTAACGGTAGCCTCCCCGGACGCGACCCGCGGATCGGCGCCGGCCTCAGATTTGCTCCGATCGCGTCCGAGAGGCCGGCCCATGACGCGTCGAAGCGCTCGACTCACGCTATTGATGGCCGCCTGGCTCGCCTGGGCGGCGCCCGCGCTCGCGCATCCGCATGTCTGGATCGTGGCCAGGGCGGCGGTGATCTACGCGCCCGACGGGCGGGTCGCGGCGATCGGCCATGAATGGACCTTCGACAAGGCCTATTCGGCCTATGCGGTGCAGGGGCTCGCCCCGAAGGAGGGCGCGCCCGTGCCGCCCGAGAAGCTCGCCGAGCTCGCCCGGACGAACGTCGAGTCGCTTGCCGAATTCGGCTATTTCACGCACGCGAAGGCGAACGGGGCGAAGCTCGGTTTCGGGGCCCCGCGCGATTACGAGGTGACGCAGGCGGATGGCGCGCTCACCTTGCGCTTCTTACTGCCGCTGGACACGCCGGCGAAGGCGAACCGCGCCTTCGCGCTCGACCTCTACGACCCCAGCTATTTCGTGGATTTCCAGCTGGCGGGCGAACCGGACCCCGTGCGGCTCGTCAACGCCCCGGCCGGCTGCGCGCTGAACCTTGCCCGGCCGAAGCCGATGGACGAGGCCGAGAAGGCGCTTTCCGAAGGCTCCTGGTCGGGCCTCGCCAATGCGGGCCTGCGCTTCTCGAACCGGGTCATCGTCGCATGTCCGTGACGGGGCTCGCGGTCTCGCCCCGGCGCACATTGCCGGGCCGCGCGCGACAGGCGTTCGTCGCGCTCGCGGCGCTTCTTCTCGTCGGCGGCGCCCTGGCGCTCCTCGTCCAGGTCGGGTTCGGCGGCGCCTCGGCCCCTCCCGCCCGCGACCCGTTCGGTACGGGGCTCCGCGAGGCCGCCGCGCCGGCGGTCGGCAGCCTCGGGGCGCGGCTCCTGGCGATCCAGGGCGAGTTCTACCGCGCGATGACCGGCGCGCTCGAGCGGATCCGCGTGAGCCGGGAGGGCGGCTTCTCGCTGGCGCTCGTCGGCTTCCTCTACGGCGTTTTCCACGCGGCCGGTCCGGGCCACGGGAAGGCGGTC
>JAFAPJ010000087.1 GCA_019247255.1 Methylobacteriaceae bacterium
GCCTCGGCCGATCCGGCCTGGAAGGCCCCGCACGCGGCGGCCTACGCGATCTATCGCGGCCTCTTCGAGGCCCGTAACGAGGCCGCGGAGGCCGGGCGACGCCTTGCCGCCTCCCTCGCCCCGGCGACCGAACCTGCGTGAGGTCTCGCGCGACCGCGTCGTGACGCAATTGAGCCTGCGAATGTCGCGGCGACGGACGATGTCGGCGTTTCAGCTGTCTGCGACGAGGCGTGCGACGGCGTAGGGACCGAGCGCGACGCCGCTGAGCGGTTCAAGCCGATCGAGCAGTTGCGGGTGAGTGGCGGCCGCCCCGAAGCGCTCGGCCTCGAGTATGGCGCCCCGCGCGGGCCCGAACCCCTCGATCGCGACCTCTCGGGGTTCGGGCCCGAGATTGGCGAGCCAGAGCTCGCGCCCCTCCCCCCTACGGGCGCAAAGCGCGCCGACGAGGCTCGGCGACGAGACCGCGACCTCGATCATCGGCGCGTGCCCGAGCCGGGCGAGCCCGCGCAGCACGTGGAAGACGGGATAGCGCCCGCCCGCCTCGTCGAAGAAGGGCGCCGGCCAGGGCCGGCGCGCATGGACCGCCCCGAAGGCGCCGACGAGCCCGCCGAGCGCGACCGCCGCCGCGCCGCCCCGCGCGAAATGGGCAAAATAGGCGAGGGACCAGGCCGCGCCGAGAAGCCCGCGCTGGCGCGGGTCGTTGAAGCTCATGGCCTGGCGGATGTTGCCGGGATTGGGCATCGGGGCGTCGCCGTAGGGGTTATCGCGCATGCCGATGGCGCTCGGGCCGACGACGTAGGGCGTGTCGCCCGCGATCGCCCGCGCGCTCGCTGCGATGAAGGGCAGCGCCCCGAGCCCTTCCATGACGGAGCGGTCGTCGCCCGCATGAACCACGGCCGACGTCGTGAAGGTCACGAAGTCGAGCTCGTCGCGGGGGGGCCGCTTGCGGTTGAGCTCGGTGAAGTAGCTGAACATCCCGCCCCCGATCCGCGAGCCGGGGAAGGCGGCGCGCGCGGCGCGGTAGAGCCCCTCGAGCGGCGGGCAAGGCGGCCACGGGCTGCCGGGCAGCGTGCATGTGAGGTCGGGCGCGGGGGAGACGAGCACGATCGCGAAGGGCTGGCCCATGGCGGCCGCGACGCGCCCCAGCGCCGCGATCTCCTGCTCGGCCTCCGCCAGTTCGACGGCGACGACCACGGCTTCGAGCCAGGGCTCGGCGCCGAGCGCGCGGGCGAGCGCGACGACCCGGGCCAGCGTCCGCCCGTCATGGCCGGCGCGCGGATCGTGGCGGCAGACGAGGTATGCGGGCGCGAGGTCGGCCAGCAGCCCGCGCGCGGCCTCAGCGTCGTCGAGGTCGGCGGGGTCAAGACCGAGCCCGAGCCGCGGCACGCGGCCGCTCTCCGCGCCGAGCCGGAGCGTGACGGCGGCGCCGGAGGGCGCCGGGCGGACGCCCCTGTCCTCGACCGTGACGGTCACGGCCTGGGCGAGCGTCGTTCCGGCCGCGAGCCGGTAGGGCCAGGGCAGCGCGAGGGGGCGGACATAGGTCTTGAACGACGCGTCCGTCCAGTTGCGCTGGTCCTCCATCTCGAAGGTGTCGCCCTCCATCCGGCAGGTCACCGCGAGGCCGGGCGCCGCCTCGTGGGTCAGCGCGCGCAGGTTCATCATCGGCTGGACGGGATCGATGAGGTCGGGGAAGGCGCTGTCCACCACGCGCCCGTCGACATGCTCGACCCGCACGGGACGCCCCGCGACCCCCTCCCCGGAATGGAGCACCACGAAACCGGTGCGGTTCGTGTCGAAGTCGGTCAGCGCCTCGCCCTCGGCCTCGAAGGCGAGACGTCCGTCGCGACCGCCGGTGATCCGGGCCCGGTAGCGGAAGCCCTGGCGCGCGTCGGAGGCGGTCGCCTCGTACGACACGTGGAAACCGTCCGGGCTCTCCTCGACCGTGAGGTCGCGGATCTCGGGGTTGTAGGTGCCCCAGTTGCGGTCGCGCACGATGAACGAGACGGCGCGCAGGAGCTCGTGGCCGTGAAAGCGGATGTAGCGCAGGTTACCGGCTTCGAGCTCGGCCGTGAGCGGGCCGGCCGTCAGGCGGCGCGGCGTCGCGACGGGCTCTTCCGTGCCGTAGAGCCGGACCGCGAGCGACGGCGCACCGGACGAGTGCGCCTCGGCGGGCCGGGACGGGGCGGCGGACATGGCGGGACCTCCCTTGAGTGTCAGCGGGCCGCTCGGGCGCTCACCAGGCGCTCGACGAGCAGGGCCAGGATGATGATCGTGCCGATGGCCGAGCCCTGCCAGAAGGGCGAGACGCCGAGCAGGTTCAGCCCGTTGCGGATCATCACCATGATGAGCACGCCGATCAGCGTGCCGAGGATGGTGCCGCGCCCGCCGTAGAGGCTCGCGCCGCCGATCACGACCGCCGCGATCGCGTCGAGCTCGAGCATGTTTCCCATAAGCGGGTCGGCCGAGAGAAGCTGCGCGACCGAGAAGGTCACGGCGACCGCCGACAGCGCGCCGGACACGACGTAGGGCAGCACGCTGTAGGCGAGCACCGGGAGGCCCGCGGCCCGCGCGGCCTCGACGTTCGAGCCGACCGCGTAGATGACGCGCCCGCCCTTGGCGTAGGTCAGGTACGCGAAGGCGAGCGCGTAGAGGGCGAGGAGGAACACGACGTTCCCCGGCACACCGAGGATTGAGGTGTAGACGATGTCCGAGAGGCCGGCCGGGATGTTGGAGATCGCGGTCTGGCCGGACGCGATGTAGGCGAGGCTTCTCGCGATCGCCATCATGCCGAGCGTCACCACGAAGGCGGCGAGCCCGAAATAGGCGATGAGCAGGCCGGAGACGAGGCCGATCAGGCCCCCTGCGCCCGCCGCGAGCGCGATGCCGACGGGGATCGGCACGTGCTGGAGCGCGAGCCCGAGGACGATGCCGCACAGGCCCGCGACGGAGCCCACCGAGAGGTCGATGCCGCCCGTGAGAATGACGAAGGTCATGCCCACCGCGACGATTCCGACCACGACCGATTGGTCGAGGATGTTGAACAGGTTGGTGCGGGTCAGGAAGTAGGGCGAGAGAAGCGACAGGACGACCGCGATCACGAGGGCGAGCGCGAGCATGCGCACCTCGAGCCGCCGCAGGAGGCGCCGGGCGACGGGTGAACGTGCGGCCCCCTTGCCGGGCCCTGCGAGCGGGCCGGCGGCCGGCAGGGTGGTCGGATTTCCGCTCACGAAGGGCTGCTCCCGAGGGCGTCGCTGCCGGTCCCGGCAGGGCTCATCGCCGCCTTGATGGCGGCGCGGACGCCCGCCGCGTCGGGTCGCGGCGCCGCGGGGTCGAGCGTGAGCCCGATCCAGCCGAGATCGTGCCCATGCGCGCTGCGCACCGGCGTGAGCAGCGTCGCGCAGCCGCCGTCGGGCTCGTCGACGAAGCCGTCGCGCCGGGCGGCGAGCGCGGTCGGGATCCGGGTCTCCTCGGCTCGGAAGGCCTCGCCCGGACGCAGGCCCGGATCGGGCGCGCCGGCCGCGGCCGCCGAGCCGAGGCAGATCAGGCCGTCCCCGTCGATCAGCGCCCAGAACGCGCTCGCCCGATGCGCGCCCGCGAGCCCCTCGAGGAGGGCCGCGCTGCGCGCCATGGAGGTGCGCGGCGCGGCAAGCAGCGTCAGCTTCGCCTCGTCGAGCCGCGCGCTCGGCAGGTCGGCGATCGAGCGCCCGTCACTCAGGACCACGATCCGGTCGGACAATCCGAGCAGCTCCTCGAAATCGGAGGAGATCAGCACCACCCCGACGCCCTCCGCCGCGATCTCGCGCAGGATGGCGTAGATCGAGGCGCGGGTCGCGATGTCGACGCCTTTCGTGGGCTCGTCGAGGATGAGCACGGCGGGCTCGAGGAGCAGCCAGCGGGCGATCACCACCTTCTGCTGCATGCCGCCGGAGAAGGCGAGGATGCTGCCCTGCGCCATCCGGTCGGCCGGCAGTCCGAGGCGGGCGACGAGGCGGTCCACCGCCGCCTCGCGCGCCCGGTAGCCCGTTCCGAAGCCGCGATGCGCGCCGAGATGGGCGAGGAGGAGGTTCTCGCGGACCGACAGGTCCGGCACGAGGCTTTGCCGACGCCGATCCTCCGCGACGAAGCCGAGGCCGAGCGCGACCGCCTCGGCGGGCTTCCTGGGCGCGATCGCGCGGCCGTTGAGCGTGATGCGGCCGGCCGTGCGCGGCCGCAGGCCGAACAGGGCTTCCGCCGTCTCGGAGCGGCCCGCGCCGACGAGGCCGCCGAGCCCGAGGATCTCGCCGCGATGGACCCGGAACGAGACGTCGACCACGGCGGGCGGGGCCCGCAGGCCCTCGACGGCCAGCACGACGTCCCCGCGCGGGCCCGGCGCCCCGTCCCCGCTCCGGGCATAGATGAACCCGAGCTCCTGGCCGACCATGTGGCGCACGAGATCCGCCTGGCTGAGCGAGGCGGTCTCGATCGCGTCCGCGACCGTGCGGCCTTCCCGCATGATCGTGACGCGGTCGGTGATCGCGAAGACCTCCTCGAGGCGATGCGAGACGAAGACGAGGGCGTGCCCGTCCCGGCGCAGCCGGTCCATGACGGCGAAAAGGCTCTCGACCTCCGACGGGCTCAAGGAGGCGGTCGGCTCGTCGAAGATGAGAACGGGCGTGTCCAGCGCCAGCGCCTTGGCGATCTCGACGAGCTGGCGCTGCGCGGCCGAGAGGTCGCGAGCCTCCGCGTCAAGCGGCAGCGCGTGGTCGTGCCCGAGCCGGGCCAGGAGATCGCGGGCACGGCGCCGCAGGCGCCCCCGCGAAAGGAGGCCCGGCCGGCCGAGCTCCGGCAGGAAGATGTTCTCCACGACCGTGAGGTCCGGGGCGAGGCTCGTCTCCTGCATGACGATGCCGACGCCGGCCTCCATCGCCTCCCGGGGCGAGGCCGCGCGGAACGGCCGCTCGGCGAGGCGGATCTCGCCGCGGTCGGGCAGCACGTGGCCCGCCAGGACCTTCGACAGGGTCGACTTGCCGGCCCCGTTCGCGCCGAGAAGCCCGTGGACCTCGCCGGGGCGAAGCGTCAGCCCCGCGCCGGCGAGCGCACGGGTCCGGTCGAAGGTCTTCTCGACCCCCGCCGCGACGAGAAGCGGCGGCGAGATGGCGGGCGCGGCGCCCATGCGAGCGGACGTCCTGCTCGGTCGGGCTACTTGACCTCGTTGGCGAAGACCGTCTCCCTCACGGTCGGCAGGAGCTTCTCGATGTTCTCGCTCGTCACGACGAGGATCGGCACCAGGATCTCGCGGTCCGGCTTGCCGCCCTTGAGGTGCTGGAGCATCGCCTCGCCCGACCGGACGCCCATCAGGTAGGGCTGCTGCATGCCCGACACGACGATCTCGCCCTTCTTGAGCAGGTCGACGAAGTCCGGGATGCCGTCGAAGGCCGCGACCAGGACCTCGCCCTGGCGCCGGGCGGCGCGAATCGCCCGCAGCGCCCCGATGGCGGGCTGGTCGGTCTGGACGAACATGCCGCGCATGTTGGGATTGGCGGTGAGCATGTCCTGGGTGAACTTGAACGTCTCGTCCGCGGTGTAGGACTGCATCTGCTGGAGGCCCGCCTCCTTGGTGATCCCGCCGGCCTGAAGCGCGTCCTTGAAGCCCTTGGTGCGGGCCTGGCCGTTCTTGCGGGCCTGCGAGATCGCGACGATGCCGACGGAGCCGTCGCTCCAGCCCTTCTTCTTCATGGCCTCGGCGAGCGCTTTCCCGACGCCGTTCGCGCCCTCGTAATTGTCCGAGATGACGAAGGAGACGTACTCGCCGCTATTCGTGCCGATGTCGGCGATGACGACCGGGATGTTCGCGTCCTTGGCAAGCTGGAGCACGCTCGGCGCCGTCGAGGAATCGGTCGGCGAGATCACGATGCCGGCGACGCCCCTGGCGATCGCGTCCTGGGCGTTGCGCAGCTGGGTCTGGGCGTTGTTCGCCGAATCGAGCGCCTGATAGGCGTAACCCTCCTTCTTGGCCGCGGCCTCGACGCCCTTCGACAGGTAGCGCCAGAACGGCAGGTCGAGGCCGGGCGTGAGATACACGATGGCCTTCTCGGCCGCGCGGAGCGGCGTGCCCGCGGCGAGCGCGAGACCGAGCACGAGCGCCCCGGCAACGCCGCGGCGGGTTTGGGGAGAGATCGTCATCGAGGTTTCCTCCTGTCGTGTGTTGGTTATGGCTGCTTTGGCGTCTCTCAGGCCGGGACCAGGACGGCGTCGGGCAAGAGGCCTTCGCTCTTGAGGTCGCTCCACAGAGCGGCCGGGACGTCCGCGGCGAGCGCCGCGACGTTGCGCTCGACCTCCGCCGGGGTCACGCCGCCGAGGATAACGGAGGCGACCGCCGGCGCGCCGAGGACGAAATGGAGGGCGGCGACCGCGATCGGCACGCCGTGGGCCGCGCAGACCCGCTCGATGCGGGAGACGCGCTCCATCACCTCCGGCGGGGCCGGACGGTAGTTGAAGCGCGCGTCAGGCGTCGCGCCGGTGGCCAGGATGCCCGAATTGTAGATGCCGCCCAGGATGACCCCGATGCCCTTCCGCTCGGCGAGCGGCAGGAACTCGTCGAGCGCGTCCTGATGCAGGAGCGAATAGCGCCCGGCGAGGAGAACGCAGTCGAAATCGCCCTCCTTCGCGAACCGCACGGTGATCGCGCATTCGTTGAGCCCGACGCCGATCGCCTTGATGACGCCCTGCTCGCGCAGCTCGTGGACGGCCCGGTAGGCGCCCTCCATCGCCTCGCGGAAGCGCTGCTCGACCATGTCCGGGCCGTGGGTCCAGATGTCGACGTCATGCAGCAGGAGGATGTCGATCCGGTCGGTCCCGAGGCGCAGGAGCGATTGCTCGAAGGAGCGCAGCGTCCCGTCGTAGGAGTAATCGACGATGGAGGCGTGCGGCACGCCGCCGGCGAAGCCCGGCCCGCCGACGGAGCTCCCCGGCATGCGCGGGTTCATCCGCCGCCCGACCTTGGTCGAGAGCACGTAGGAATCGCGCGGGACGCGGCGCAAAGCCGCCCCGAATCGCAGCTCCGAGAGGCCGTTGCCGTAATGGGGCGAGGTGTCGAAGAGCGTCATGCCGAGTTCGTGCGCCGTCGCCACCGTCTCGATCGCGGCAGCCTCGTCGAGCCGCTCGTAGAGGTCGCCGAGCGGCGCGCCGCCGAAGCCGAGCAGCGTGACCGGCAGGCCGGTTCGTCCGAGGGGGCGGGTGGGGAGCTTGGGCACCGATCGTCCTCCATGAAGCCTGTCAGGCGCGGGGGCGGGGCGTGTCGGCGACATCGGCGAGGTCGGGCGTCTCGCCGTAGCCCATGCGGCGGATCTGCTCGAGAACCTGCGCCATCTGGGCTTCCGTCAGCCGCGGCGGCTCGCCGATCGCGAGCGCGTGGACGTACATCTTGGCGAGCGTCTCGATCTCCACGGCGCGCCAGAGCGCCCGCTCGAACGTGTCGCCGAGCACGATGAGCCCGTGATGGCCGAGCAGGCAGGCCGTACGGGCCTCGAGCGCCTCGAGCGCGTAGTCGGACAGCGCCTGCGTGCCGAAGCAGGCATACGGAGCGCAGCGGATCTCCGTGCCGCCCGCGACCGCGACCATGTAGTGGAAGGCCGGGATGCCGCGCTCGTGCACCGCGAGGGTCGTGGCGTAAGCGGAATGGGTGTGAAGCACCACGTTCTCCTCCCCGCGCCGGCGCAAGATGTCCCGGTGGAAGCGCCATTCGGAGGAGGGCCGGTGCCGGCCCTGGTAGCCGCCCTCGAAATCCATGAGGACCACGTCCTCGGGCGTCATCCGCTCGTAGGGCAGGCTCGTCGGCGTGACGAGGAAGCCGCCCTCGACGCGGTGGGACAGGTTGCCGGAGGTTCCCTGGTTGAGGCCGATCCGGTTCATCTCCCGGCAGGTCGCCACGATGCCGGCGCGCAGGTCGTGATGAGGGTCGGGCACGAGCGCTCTCCGGATCAGGCGGGCATGGCCGCGGGCACGGCTCCGGCGGCGAGCCGGCGCCAGCGCGTGGCGGCGTCCGGGAGGCTGGGCAGGGCGAGCGGTTCGGCGGCGACGAGGTCGGGGATGGGTACGGGCTGCGTCCGCTCAAAACGGCGCCACAGCAGACCCGCGCCGATCGCGGTGCCGTCCCCCGAGCGGCTCGCGGCGACCGGCTCGCCCGGCCGCAGGGCAGCGAGAAGTCCGGCGAAGGACCCGTTCGCCGCCAAGCCGCCGTCGATCACGATCGGGCCGCGCGACCCGAGCGCGTCGAGGCACGCGTCCGCGGTCAGCGCGGCGTAGAGGGCCGCGAGCGCGCCCGCCTCGGCCGCATCCGCCGGGGGCGGACCGACGATGCGCCCGCGTCCGCCGCTGCCGGGGACGATGCCGTCATGCGCCGCGAAGGCTGGCAAGGGGAGCGTCCCTCGATCGAGGAGGCCCGCAAGCGCCCCGCGCACGGCTTCCTCGGGCGCCAGGACGGGCCCGGCGAGGAGCGCGTGCTCGCGCCCCGTCATCGTCAGCGTGGAGGCGACGATCTCGCCGTCGACATCCACGTTCGCCACCATGGCGCGGGCCGCGTCCAGGCGCTCGAGCGGGCAGGAGCGCGCGAACCCGATCATCCAGGTGCCGGTGGACAGCACCGTGCGCTCCGCGAGCCCCGCCGCCTTGAAGCGGAAGAGGTTGGCGTTGCTGTCGTGCACCCCGCACAGGATCTCGGTTTCGGCGGACAGACCGGTCTGGAGCGCGAGCGCGGGCTGGAGACGGCCGAGGGCCTCGCCCGCCCGCGCACGCGGCGGCAGCAGGCGGTCCCAACCGCGGCGGCGCACGAGGCTCGACGGCGCGCCGGCGCGCGGGTCCCAGAGGTGGCCCTGCGCTGCGAGCTGCGTGACCTCGGAGGCCGGCCGCCCGCCGAGCCGCCAGGCGACGTATTGCGCGCTCGTGAGAAGGTGGCGGGCGCGGGCGAAGGGCTCGGGGTGACGCTCGGCCTGCCACAGGAGCTGCTTGCCGAGCTGCATCGCGCCGGGCCCTGTCGTGCAGAAGACTTCCCCGAAGGACGGCGCCTCCGCCGCGTAGCGCGCGTCGATTTCGGGCGGTGTCGGCGCCTCGTAATCCATCATCGGGAGGACCGGACCCGTCTCGTCGACGAGGACGGCGCCGTTGCCATGGCCCGTCGCGACGATCGACCCGACGGCGTGGCGCCCCCCGAGCTCGGCCAGCGCGTCGAGGAACCACTCGACGATCCCGTCGATGTCGATCGCCGGGTAGGGGCCGTCGCGGTGGAAGTCGTGCGGGCGGGCTATCGCGGCCCGCGCCTCGCCCCCGCGGGTCACGAGCAGCGCTTTCAGCCTG
>JAFAPJ010000461.1 GCA_019247255.1 Methylobacteriaceae bacterium
TCGATGACGGCGCGCCATGCAGCCTCCGGCACGCGGCCGGCGATCGCAACATCGCCGATCACCTCGGCGTGCCGCTCGGCCATCGCGAGGTAGAGCAGGATGCCGGTGCGGCCGCGGGTGCGCGCGAGGCCTCGCGCGGCGAACTCGCGTTCCGCCGCCTCGCGGGCGCGGGCGCGCCGGATGCAGTCGGGCACGAGGCGCGGACGGACCGCCTCCGGCGAGGCGAGAAGGAGCGCGAGCGCCGCGACGACCGCTTGCACGAGCCAGACCTGGTCGGCCGCGAGCCGGCTCAGCAGGAGCAGCGGGGCTGGGACCAGAAGGGCTGCGCCGAGCGCGAGGAGCAGCGGGACCGAGCGGTAGCTCGCGGCCCGCCGCGCGATCACGAGCACGATCTCCCCGGCCGTATGCCGTTCGGCCTCGCGGATCGCGCTCTCGACGCGGGCAAGCTCGTCAGGGCCGAGCATCACCAGCTTCCCGAGGCGCCGCCGCCCCCGGACGAGCCGCCGCCCCCCGCGAAGCCCGCCGAATCGCCGCCGCCGGACCAGCCCCCGCCGCCCCCGGACCAGCCGGAGGAGGAGGAGGGGGTCACGACCCAGGACCCGTTCCGGCGCCGATGGGCGCGCGCGCCGTCGCCGAACCCGAGCATGATGCGCCACAGCATGAAAAGGACGAACAGGATGACGATGATCGTCACGACCGTGTCGGGGTCGATCCCGGCCGGCTTCGGGGCGGCCCGGCGCTGCCATTCGTCCGCGTCGCCCGCGAGAACCGATAGGATGGCGTCCGTTCCGGCCGCGATCCCGCCCGGAAGATCGCCGGCCCGGAACTTCGGCGTGATCGCGGTGCGGATGATGAGGCTCGAGACCGCGTCCGTCAGCGCGCCTTCGAGCCCGTAGCCGACCTCGACCCGGACCTTGCGCTCTCTCGGCGCGACGAGCAGGAGGACGCCGTTGTTGCGCTTCGCCTCGCCGAGCTTCCAGGCGCGGAACAGGCGGTTCGCGTAGTCCTCGACCGGAAGGTCGCCGAGGCCCGGCACGGTCGCGACCACGACCTGGTCGCCCGTCCGGTCCTCATGCGCCTTGAGCTTCGCCTCGATCGCGGCCCGGTCGGCCGCGGGCAGGAGATTCGCGGCGTCGACCACGCGGCCGGTCAGCGCCGGGAAGCTCTGTCCGAGGGCCGCCTGTCCCGCCCCGAGGAGCACGACGAGCACCAGGGCCGCGACGGCCGGCAGGATCGGGATCGTCGGGCGGATGGTCGCCCGACCTCGGCGCGTCGGCCCCGTACTCGCCTGCGTCATGGGTCCCGCTCGCACCCGCGCTGGGCTGCTGCGGCAGCAGGATAGGCGCCCGCGGTCAGCGCCGGAAGGTACGCACGGGGCTTTCGGTCCCGTCCGCGTAGGCGATCTTCACGGTCACGGCGTCGACCCCGTCGGGGAGCGACAGGACGGGCCGAGCGTCCGCGACCGCCATGGGGCCGGCGGGGTCGCAGGGCGGCAAGGCGAGCGGGCGCCGGGGCGGATCGTCCCCGAACCCGATGAGCGCCGTGCGGATGGCGCATCGGTTCGACACGAGCTGCGCGAAGGACAGGAGGTTCGGGATGTCGGGCCTGAACGACACCCAGGTCTCCGGGTAGCGCTCCAGCGTCTCGCGTCCCGCCTCCACGAGCGCGGTCGCGGGATCGAAGCCGATCGGGAAGGGGCCGGCCTGCTTCCCGGCCCGGTCGAGATAGGCGACGTAGAGCGTCGTGCGGCCCTGCGAAGCCGGGAGCGCGACCTGCGCGACGGGCGCGGCGCGGCCGGTTCGTGGATCGGTCTCGCCCGTGAGCCCGGTCGGGCGCAGGTCGCCCTGCTCGCCGATCCGGGTCTTGATGACGAGCGCGGGCTCGGGCAGCGCGAGGTTCGCGATCCAGCCCGCTTCGACCCGCGAGAAGCTCGCAGTCGGGCGGGTCGAGGCCCCGGCGAAGAAGCTCTGGATGAGGCCGCGCTGGCGGCGGGCCTCGTCGAGCCAGCCGGCTTTCAGCGTCGGATCGATGAAGCTGTCCGCGAGGCGGCCTTCGCTGTCCGCATCGAGGAAGCGCTCGAACAGGTCGAAGGCGAGCCGGCGCTCGGTCAGGGTCGGCTGCCCGCCGCGGCTCGCGAGGTACTCGCCCGCCAAGAGGTACACCGCTGGCGAGTAATCGGGCTCCGGCGCGGCCAGGGCCTCGAGCCTGGCACGCCGCTCGTCCGCACCCTCCGCCAAGGCGGCCAGCACGGCGACGGGGCGCGGCGTCGGGTTCGCCTTGGCGAGGTCGGCGACAAGGCGTCGGGCGGTCGCGTCGAAGCTCGCGCCCCGCAGGAGCGAGGCGAATCGGATCGCGGGGTCGATCGCGCTCCCGCCCTCGCCGAGGAGCGCCGCATAGGCCTTGAGCGCGCCCGTCCGATCGCCGCGCCCCTCGAGGGCGCGCGCGGCCGCGTAGCGTTCGGCCGGCGTGCCGAGGGTCGAGGTTGCCGGGCTTTGAGCGGCAGGCGTCTTGTCCGTCCGGGCTGCGGTCCGCTCTGGCTGGCGGGGCAGGGCGGCCTGATTGGTCGAGCCCTCCGGGGGCTGAGGCTGCTCCGATGCGATCTCGGCGCGCCGCTTGTCCCCGCCCGCCGAGTTCCGGAGGTCGAGCCCGCCGACGAGGGCGGCGCCGACGCCGGCGACCGCGAGCGCCCCGGCGGCCGCGAGCGCCTTCAGGCCGACCCGTCGCGGGCGGGCGACGGCCGCCGCATCCCGCGCCGTCGTCGGGACGGGCGGAGGCGCGATCGAATAGACGTGGACCGGGTTCGGAATGTTCTTGAGCTGCCGTGGCCCGATCTCCCGGAACGTGACCGCGACCTTGTTCGCGACCGCCTCGTGGACGGAGCGCGACACGCAGATGCCCCCGGGCTCGGCCAGGCTCTCGAGCCGCGCCGCGATGTTGACGCCGTCCCCCAGGAGATCCGTCCCGCGCTCGACGACGTCCCCGATCGTGATGCCGATCCGGAAGGTGAGCCGATCGTTCCGCGCGACGCCCGCGCTGCGGGCCGCGAGGCTCGCCTGGATTTCGACGGCCGCCCGCACGGCTTCCACCGCCGAATCGAACTCGCACATGACCGAATCGCCGGCCGTGTTGAAGATGCGGCCGCCGCCCTGCGCCACGAAGGCGTCGAAGACCTCGCGGGCGGCTGCGAGCTCGTGCAGCGTCCGCTCCTCGTTCTCAGCGACGAGACGCGAATAGCCGGCGACGTCGGCCGCGAGAATCGCGGCGATCTTGCGTTTGAGCGTCGGTGTGGGCTGGGCCATCTGGCGAAAATCGGCGAGCGCTGCGGACAAGCCCTCCAATGCCCATCTGCGCAGGGCAACACGAAGGCGGGCGACCGCCGGATCGAAGCGTGCGGCCTCGTCGTTGCCGCACCGTGAGCCGAGGACTAACGATGGTATCCAGCGGGACGGCGCTCGTCGAGCGCGCGGAGGACGCGACGCCCCTGGCGGAGCTCGCGAGCCTGCCGAGCGAGGATCGCGAAGCGCTGGCAGG
>JAFAPJ010000568.1 GCA_019247255.1 Methylobacteriaceae bacterium
GGCTCGTGCCCGCCGGCTCGCCTCGGCGCTGCGGGCCCGTGGGATCGGGCGGGGCGACACGGTCGCCACCATGCTCGCCAACACGCCGGCGCAGCTCGAATGCCATTACGGGGTGCCGATGGCGGGCGGCGTCCTCAACACCCTGAACACTCGGCTCGACGCCGCGACGATCGCCTTCTGCCTCGACCACGGCGAAGCGAAGGTCCTGGTGACCGACCGCGAATTCGCCCCGACGATCAAGGCCGCGCTCGCCCTGGCCGAGCGAAAGCTTCTCGTCGTCGATTACGACGACCCAGAATATGACGGGCCGGGCGAGCGGCTCGGCGCGCTCGAGTACGAGGCGCTCCTCGCGGAGGGCGACCCCGCCTTCGCCTGGGCTCCGCCTGCCGACGAATGGGACGCGATCGCGCTCAATTACACGTCCGGCACCACGGGGGACCCGAAAGGCGTCGTCTACCACCATCGCGGCGCCTACCTGACGGCCATCGGCAACGTCATGGCGGGCGGGATCGGCCGGCATCCGGTCTATCTCTGGACCCTGCCGATGTTCCACTGCAACGGCTGGTGCTTTCCCTGGACGGTCTCGGTCCTCGCCGGCACGCATGTCTGCCTGCGGCAGGTGCGGGCGAAGCCGATCTACGACCTCATCGCGGAGCACGGCGTCACGCATCTCTGCGGCGCGCCGATCGTGATGTCGACGCTCCTCGACGCGCCCGTCGCTGACCGCCGGCCCCTGCCGCACCGGGTCGCCTTCATCACGGCGGCGGCCCCGCCCCCTGAGGCGGTTCTCGCCGCGATGGGCGAGGCCGGGTTCGACGTGACGCATGTCTACGGGTTGACCGAGACCTACGGTCCCTCCGTCGTCAACGAATGGGACCCGGCCTGGGACGCGCTGCCGAGCGGCGAACAGGCGGTCCGCAAGGCGCGGCAGGGCGTGCCCTACGTGCCGCTCGAGGGGCTCGACGTCGTCGATCCCGAGACGATGCGGCCCGTGCCATCGGACGGCGAGACGCTGGGCGAGGTCGTCATGCGCGGCAACGTTGTCATGAAGGGTTACTTGAAGAACCCGCGCTCGACCGAGGCCGCCTTCGCGGGCGGCTGGTTCCATTCGGGCGACCTCGGGGTCCGGCACCCGGACGGCTACATCCAGCTGAAGGACCGCTCGAAGGACATCATCATCTCAGGGGGCGAGAACATCTCGTCCATCGAAGTCGAGGACGCCCTGTACAAGCATCCGGCCGTCCGGGCCGCGGCGGTCGTCGCCAAGCCCGACCCGAGATGGGGCGAGACGCCCGTCGCCTTCGTGGAGCTGAAGCCCTCCGAGATGGTGTCGGCCGAGGAGATCGTGGCCTGGTGCCGCGCGAACCTCGCCCATTACAAGGCGCCCCGGCACGTCGTTTTCGCGGAATTGCCCAAGACCTCGACCGGCAAGATCCAGAAGTTTCGCCTGCGCGAGATGGCCCGGGAGCTGTGAGGCGAGCCGGTTCAGATCGGCCGACCGTCCGGCGACCGCGCCGGTGAAGAGCGGGGACGACGGGCTCGTTCCCTATCCGTTCCGCGCGCGATGCACTAGGATACGCCCAGCAAGGCCTCCGACGTGCGTTTCCCTCCTCATCTCCTCGACGAGATCCGGGCCCGGCTGCCCGTCTCGACTGTGGTCGGCCGAAAGGTGCGGCTGAAGAAGGCGGGCCGCGAATGGAAGGGCCTGTCCCCCTTCAACGCCGAGAAGACGCCGTCCTTCTACGTCAACGATCAGAAGGGCTTCTACCATTGCTTCTCCTCGGGGAAGCACGGGGACATCTTCACCTTCCTGATGGAGACCGAGGGCCTGTCCTTTCCGGAGGCGGTCGAGCGGCTGGCGGCCGAGGCCGGCGTCGACCTGCCGAAAGCCTCGCCCGAGGCGGCCCGCCAGGAGGCGCGGGCGCGCGGCTTGCACGAGGTCGTCGAGCTCGCGGCCGCCTGGTTCGAGGCGGCGCTGGCGGGACGGGCAGGCCGGGCGGCGCGCGACTATCTCGAGCGGCGCGGGATCGACGAGGAGCTGCGCCGGACCTTCCGGATCGGCTACGCGCCGCCCGAGCGCTACGGCCTGCGCGACCACCTGGCGGGCCAGGGCGTTGCGGCCGACGCGATGGCGGAGGCCGGGCTCCTCGTGACCGGGCCCGAGATCGCGGTGCCGTACGACCGCTTTCGCGACCGCGTCATGTTCCCGATCGCGGATCTCCGCGGGCGGATCGTGGCCTTCGGCGGGCGCGCGATGAGCGCCGACGTCCCGGCGAAGTACCTGAACTCGCCCGAGACGCCGCTCTTCTCCAAGGGCCGGCTCCTCTACAATTTCCACCGTGCGCGCCCGGCCGCCCAGGAGGCCGGCACACTCGTCGCGGTCGAGGGCTACGTCGACGCGATCGCGCTCCATTCGGCCGGCTACGCGAACGTCGTGGCGCCGCTCGGCACCGCGTTGACGGAGGACCAGCTCGCGCTCCTCTGGCGCGCGGCGGACGAGCCGATCCTCTGTTTCGACGGCGACAAGGCCGGCCGCCGCGCCGCCTACCGGGCCGTGGATGTCGCCCTGCCGATCCTGCCGCCCGGCAAGTCGCTGCGCTTCGCGCTCCTGCCCGAGGGGCAGGACCCGGACGATCTCGTGCGGGCCGGCGGCCGCGCCGCGGTCGCGGCTGCCCTCGACGCCGCCCGTCCGCTCGCCGAGATCCTCTGGATGCGCGAGGCTGAGGCCGGGCCGGCCGACACGCCGGAGCGCAAGGCCGATCAGGCGCGGCGCCTGCGCGAGGCCGTCGCCCAGATCAGGGACGAGACGCTGCGGCGCTTCTACCGCGACGACATCGAGACGCGGCTCGCTGCCGGCCGGAGACGACCCGAAGCCTGGACGCGCCGCGACGGGGGGGCTTGGCGCGGCCGGAGCGGCGCGGAGGCGCGGGGCGGCCCGCCGGGAGAGCGGCGGCTCACCATAAGCCCCGCGCTCGCGAGCCGGCTCGGCCTCGACGGCCTGTCCTCCCCGCGCGAGGCGCTGATCGTCGCGGCCCTCTTCGCCCAGCCGCATCTGCTCCACGCGCAGGCCGACGCGCTCGCCGCGCTCGAGATCGCGGAGCGCGACGCCCGGGCGCTCCGGGACGTGCTGCTCGATTGCGCGCTCCACGACGATGCCTGCGAGGAGGCGGTGCTCACGGCCCGCGCCGAGCGGGCCGGCCTCGCGCCGGCGCTCGCCCGGATGCGGGAGCGCGTGCGGCCCGGCGACCGCTGGGCGCTCGAGCCCGGCGCCGATCCGTTGCGCCTCGCGGAGGTGCTGCGGCAGGCCTTCACCTTGCAGCGCCGGTCCCGGACCCTACATGGCGAATTGCGGGCGGCCGAACGTGCACTGGCCGCGGACGATTCCGACACGAACCTCGTTTGGTTGCGCGAGGTCCAGGCCGAGCTCCAGTCGATCGACGGGGCGGAGGCCGAGACCGGGGCGACTTGACGAATCGGTCGAGACACTTAGCTGTCACGGGACGTGAGCCCGAGGGTGGCGGGTCGGGCTGATGTCGTGGTTGACGGTTGGTCAAGCGAATCGACCGTAACGTGGCACGAACCGAGGGTGGCAGGCTTTTCGCGTGAGCCTCGCCGCCCCGCTTGCGTTTGCGGCCTGCGCGCGGTCGGCCTCGGCCTGACCCCGCGCGAGCGACGATCGGGATAAGGCTCACCATGGCGACGAAGACCACCGAACGGGACGAGGCGGAAACGACGACGGAACCGCAGACCGACGGTCCGCTGCTCGACCTGACGGATCAGGGCGTCCGCCGCATGATCAAGGCCGCCAAGAAGCGCGGCTACATCACCTACGAGGAGGTCAACGAGGTTCTGCCCGACGGGCAGTCCGACCCGGACCAGATCGAGGACGTGCTCGCGCAGCTGTCCGAGATGGGCATCAACGTCGTCGAGGCGGCGGAGGCCGAGGAGGGCCAGAAGGAGGCCGAGGCGGCCGACGACGACGAGGCGGACGGCCAGGACGTCGTCGAGGTGGCGCCCGTACGCGCGGTGGCGCTCCGGCCCGACACCCCGGCCAAGGAGCCGAGCGACCGCACGGACGACCCCGTCCGCATGTACCTGCGCGAGATGGGCTCGGTCGAGCTCCTGTCGCGCGAGGGCGAGATCGCCATCGCCAAGCGCATCGAGGCCGGCCGCGAGGCCATGATCGCGGGGCTGTGCGAGAGCCCGCTCACCTTCCAGGCGATCATCATCTGGCGCGACGAGCTCGACGAGGGCCGCGTCCTCCTGCGCGACATCATCGACCTCGAGGCGACCTATGCGGGGCCCGACGGCCGCAACGCCCCCAAGGCCGAGGAGCCGGAGGCCGAGGCGGCCGGCCAGGAGGGCAACGGGCTCGACGTCGAGGGCCCGCGCCCGCCCGAGGCCGAGCTCGACGACGACGACA
>JAFAPJ010000611.1 GCA_019247255.1 Methylobacteriaceae bacterium
CCCGGACACGCCGGCCGTCGCGCTCGCGGACGTGTCGCGGCCGGACGAGGAGGCGGTGCGAACGGACCTCGCCGCGCTCGCGGAGGACGCGCTGCCGCCCTTCGCGGGCCGCCCCGTGCTCATCCTGATCGGATCGGCGCTGGGCGAGCCGGCGGCCCTGCTCCCCGCAACCGCCGTCGAGAAAGCCCTCGCCCCCTAGCGCCGGGCCCCGGCGAGCCAGGGCCGCAACCGCCGCACCGCCTCGCAGCAGGCCTCCTCGCCACCCGCGAAGGAGAGCCGCAGGTGGTGCGCGCCCTCGTGCGGGTCGAAATCGAGGCCGGGCGTCGCGGCGACGCCCGTCTCGGCCAGCATGCGGCGGCAGAAGCCGAGCGAGTCGTTCGTGAAGCGCGCGACGTCGGCGTAGAGGTAGAAGGCGCCGTCCGCGGGATGGATCCGGTCGAGGCCGAGCCGCGGCAGCTCGGTGAGCAGCACGTCGCGGGCGCGGGTGTAGCCTTCCTTCACGGCTTCGAGCTCCTCGCGGGCCTCGAAAGCCGCGACCGCCGCCACCTGCGACAGGTAGGGCGGCGAGATGTAGAAGTTCTGGGCGAGCCGCTCGATCGGCCGCACGAGGCGCTCGGGCACGACGAGCCACCCGATCCGCCAGCCGGTCATGCAATAGTATTTCGAGAAGGAGTTCACGACGATCGCCTCGGGATCCGAGACGAGCGCGGTCTCGGCCGGCGCGTCGTAGGTGAGGCCGTGGTAGATCTCGTCCGAGACCAGCCAGGCGCCCCGCGCCCGGCACCAGTCCGCGAGCGCCGCGAGCCCCGCCCCGTCGATCATCGTGCCGGAGGGGTTCGCGGGGCTCATCGCGAGGACGCCCGCGATCGGCCCGCCCGCGGTCGCGGCTTCGACCGCCTCGGCCGAGAGCCGCCAGCCGTCGCGCTCCCTGAGCGGCACGCCCACCGCCTCGAGATCGAGCCCTGCCAGGATGTTGCGATAGGCCGGGTAGCCAGGCTCCGCGATCGCGATCCGGGCGCCCCGATCGAAGAGCGCCAGGAAGGCGAGGACGAAGCCAGCGGAAGAGCCTGTCGTGACGACGATCCGCTCCGGGCCGACCGCGACCCCGTAGGTCTCGCGGTAATGGCGCGCGATCCGCTCGCGGAGCGCGGCGAGCCCGAGCGCCTCCGTATAGCCGATCCGCCCGAGCTCGAGCGCGGCGCGCGCCGCCTCGCGCGCCGGGCGCGGCGCGGGGGCGGAGGGCTGGCCGACCTCCATATGGACGACGTCGCCGCCCTGCCTTTCTTTCGCCGTCGCCTCGGCCAATACGTCCATGGCCAGGAACGGGGCGACCCGCTCGAGGCGTCTCGCCTCGCGGCGGGGTTCGTCCGCCAGGAGGCGCGCCGTCGTCGTCATCGGGCGTCCCTAGCGGCGGCCCGCGGGCGGCTCAAGCGGCGCGTCGGTTGACCGGGCCGATCCCGGCGGCGATAGGGGCGAAACCCCTTCGGCCCGCCTTCGCGTACGGGGCATCCATGTCACGAGCTTTCGTTCGAACCGTCGTCGGCGCCCTGGCGCTCGCCGCGAGCGTCGCGGTCGCGCCCGCCGCCTCCGCGCAGGTCTTCGACGCGCGCCAGCGCGAGGCGATCGAGAAGATCGTCAAGGATTATCTCATCGCGCATCCCGAGGTTCTGCAGGAAGCGATCGGCGAGCTCGAGCGGCGCCAGCAGGAAGCCCAGAAGGTCGCCCAGTCGGCCGGCATCCGGGAGATGCGCGAGACGATCGCGAAGACCGCGCAGGTCGGGACCGGGAACCCGCAAGGCGACGTCACCCTCGTCGAGTTCTTCGATTACAATTGCGGCTACTGCAAGCGGGCGCTCGGCGACGTGCAGGCGCTCGCCAAGAGCGACCCGAAGCTGCGGATCGTCCTGAAGGACCTTGCGGTGCTCGGCCCCGATTCGGTCGAGGCGAGCCGCGTCGCGCTCGCGGTCGCGCAGCAGATCTCGGGCGAGAAGATGTTCGACTACCATGTGCGGCTTCTCGGCTCGCGGGGTCGGGCCAACGGCGAGCGGGCGCTCGCGGTCGCCAAGGAGATGGGGCTCGACATGGCCCGCCTGCAGAGGGACCTGGACGCCCCGGTCGTGAAGGCCGCGATCCAGGACAACGCAGCGCTCGCCGAGAAGCTCGGCATCAACGGCACTCCGGCCTTCATCCTGGGCGACGAGGTCATATCCGGGGCAGTCGGCCAGGAGCCGCTGCGGCAGGCCATCGCCTCGGTCCGCAGGTGCGGCCAGGCCGCCTGCTGATCGGCCTCGCCGCTCTCAAACCGCGATCTACACCCGGAACCACGTCCCCTCGATGGCCAAGCCGCATCCGTTCGATCCCGAGCTCGTGCGCGAGCTCGCGGGTCTCCTCGCCGACACGGACCTGACCGAGATCGAGGTGGAAAAGGGCGACCTGCGCATCCGGGTCGCCCGAACCGTCACGGTCGCGCCGCCCGCTCCCGTGCCGACGCTCGCGGTCGCGCCCGTTCCGGCGGCGTCCGAGGCGCCTCGGGGGCCGGGTCCGGCGAAGCCCGGCGCGGCGGCTGACGTCGCGGCGCCCGGGCCCAACACCCTGACCTCGCCCATGGTCGGCACCGCCTATCTGCGGCCGAATCCGACCGCGAAGCCCTTCGTCGAGATCGGCCAGGACGTGAAGGCGGGCGAGAAGCTTCTGCTCATCGAGGCGATGAAGACCTTCAACGACATCGTGGCGCACCGTTCCGGGACCGTGCGGGCGATCTTCGTGGAGGACGGCCAGCCGGTCGAGTACGGCGAGCCGCTCGTCGACATCGACTAGGGCCGCCCTTGTTCGACAAGATCCTCATCGCCAACCGGGGCGAGATCGCGCTCCGGGTGCTGCGGGCCGCGAAGGAGCTCGGGATCGCGACCGTCGCGGTCCACTCGACCGCCGATTCGGACGCGATGCATGTCCGGCTCGCGGACGAGAGCGTGTGCATCGGGCCGCCGGCCGCGCGCGACAGCTACCTCAACGTGCCGGCGCTCATCGCCGCCTGCGAGATCACGGGCGCCGACGCCGTCCATCCGGGCTACGGCTTCCTGTCCGAGAACGCGCGCTTCGCCGAGGTGCTCGGCCACCACGGCATCACCTTCATCGGCCCGAAAGCCGAGCATATCCGCATCATGGGCGACAAGATCGAGGCGAAGCGCACCGCGCGCCGCCTCGGCATCCCCTGCGTGCCGGGCTCGGAAGGCGGGATCCAGGACGACGACGAGGCGCAGCGCGTTGCGGCCGAGATCGGCTTCCCCGTGCTCGTGAAGGCCGCGGCGGGCGGCGGGGGGCGCGGCATGAAGGTCGCGCGCGGCCCCGGCGACCTCGCGGACGCGCTCGCGACCGCGCGGGCCGAAGCGCTGGCGGCCTTCGGCGACGGCGCCGTCTATCTCGAGAAGTATCTCGAGAAGCCGCGCCATATCGAGATCCAGGTGCTCGGCGACGGGCGGGGCAACGCGGTCCATCTCGGCGAGCGCGACTGCTCGCTCCAGCGCCGCCACCAGAAGGTCTGGGAGGAAGGCCCCTCGCCCGCCCTCAACGAGACCGAGCGCGCCGCGATCGGCGAGACCGTCTCCAAGGCCATGCAGGAGCTCGGCTATCTGGGCGCCGGCACGGTCGAGTTCCTCTACGAGGACGGCCGCTTCTACTTCATCGAGATGAACACGCGTATCCAGGTGGAACATCCGGTGACCGAGATGATCACCGGGATCGACATCGTGAACGAGCAGATCCGGCTCGCCGCTGGGCTGCCGCTCTCGGTCACGCAGGACGAGGTCGCGCTGTCCGGCCACGCGGTCGAGTGCCGGATCAATGCCGAGCACCCGACGACCTTCAAGCCGAGCCCGGGGCTCATCACCTACTTCCATCCGCCGGGGGGGCTCGGCGTGCGGGTCGATTCGGCGGCCTATCAGGGCTACCGGATCCCGCCGAACTACGATTCGCTCGTCGGCAAGCTCATCGTGCACGGCCGCACCCGGACCGAATGCCTGATGAGGTTGCGTCGCGCGCTCGACGAGTTCGTGGTGGACGGGATCGAGACCACGCTGCCGCTCTTCCGCACGCTCGTGCGGAACGCCGACATCCACGACGGGCGCTACGACATCCACTGGCTCGAATCGTTCCTCGCGAACGAGGGGCCGGTTCCGACCTGACGCCATGGCAGGCTCGCGCCGCGTCGAGATCACGCCCGAGATCCTGCTGCGGGCCTATGCCGCCGGCATCTTTCCGATGGCGGAGGACGCGGATGACCCGACGCTCTTCTGGGTCGAGCCGCAGCGGCGCGGGATCATCCCGCTCGACGGCGTGCACGTGCCGCGCCGCCTAGCCCGCACCGTCCGGCAGGACCTCTACGAGATCCGGATCGACACCGATTTCGAGGGCGTCATCGCCGGCTGCGCCGCGCCGGCCGAGGATCGCGAGCGCACCTGGATCAACGAGCGCATCCGCCGGCTCTACGGCGAGCTCTACGAGCTCGGGCATTGCCACACGGTCGAGGCCTGGTCGGAGGGCCGGCTGGTCGGCGGGCTCTACGGCGTGCGGCTCGGCGCGGCCTTCTTCGGCGAATCGATGTTCCACGTCGCCCGCGACGCCTCGAAGGTCGCTTTCGTGCATCTCTGCGCGCGGCTGAAGGCGGGCGGGTTCCGGCTCCTCGATGCGCAGTTCGTGACGGATCACCTGGCGACGCTCGGCGCCGTCGAGATCGCCCGGCGCGATTATGCCCGGATGCTGACCGATGCTGTCGCGGCGGAGGCCGACTGGTCCGTCTGGCCCGCGGACGAGCCGGTCTCCGGGGCCCGCGCCCTCGCCGCGCTCAGCGTGCCGGGTTGAAGCCGCCGTAGCCCTGGATCTGGTTCGGCGGCGGGGCCGCCGCCTGCGGCGTGTTCGTCGGGAAGAAGCGCCGGCTCGGCGCCTGGGCGGGCCGAACCTCGCGCCCGCGCGGCTCCGCGACGTCGATCTGGCCGGAGGCGTTGGTGCGCGGCTGCTCGCGCGCCGCGGTCCGGCCGCCCTCGCGCCGGTTGCGGTCGCGCGCCGTCACGACCGGACCCTGATCCGATTCCTTCGGCTCGGCGATGACGGTCGTCCCGCCCTTACAATCCATGAGCCACACGTCGTAGACCGAATGCTCGATCGCGTGGAGGCCCGGACTCGCCGCGAACATCCAGCCCGTGAAGATGCGCCGGTACTTGTTCTCGAGCGTGACCTCGTCGACCTCGACGAAGGCGTCCGTCTGCGGGCTCTCGGTCGGCGGGCGCGAATAGCAGACGCGGGGCGTGATCTGCAGGGCGCCGAACTGCACGGTCTCGTCGACCGCGACGTCGAACGAGATGATGCGACCCGTGATCTTGTCGAGGCCGTTGAAGACGGCCGTCGGGTTCCGGATCTTGTCCGCCGCCGCGGGAGTCGCGAGTATCGCGACCGTCGCGGCCAGGGCCGCCGCGCGGGGAAGCTTGGGAAGAAGCCGCATCGGTGTCGAGGTCCTCGCCCGGCAGGCGGGCCTGAAATCGCTAGCGCTTGATCTCGATCTCGAGAAAGGCGAACGGCCCGCCCGTCCCGTTGACGACGTTGTGTTCCACCCCCTCGGGACGAAAGTAAGGCTCGCCCTCCCGGAGGGAGGCCTCGCGGGTGATCCCGCCGGACTCCTCGAGGAGCAGCGTCCCGTCCGCGAGCGGCACGACGACGTAATCGTGCCCATGCCGGTGCCAGCCGGTCTCAGCGCCGTCCGCGAAGCTCCAGCGGGTCACGACGACCCGCTCGTTGTCGATGAGCGTGTCGGGCGTCGCCTGCGTCCGCGCGGCCGTCGTGTCAGCCATGCTGCGGCTGCCCGAGCCCGACGCCGTGGGTGCCGGGATGTTGCTCGGGCCGGCGGACGTCCCGCCCGTCCGGCGAGACGCCGTCTTCGTCGCGGCCCGCAGGCGCCCACCCGTCCGGCGACCAGGCGAGGTAATCCCCGGTCGCGGGCGGGCGTTCGCTGCGGGCGAGCGTCGAGCCGGCCGGCCGGTAGGCGCGCGGCGTCCCGGTCAGGTTCGGCTGGTGCGGCTTCTCCCACTCGCGCGCGACGTAACGGTCCTCGCTCGGCGGGATGTCGAAGGTATGGGCGAGCCAGCCGCGCCAGCCCGGCGGCACGCGGGAAGCCTCGGCCTCGCCGTTGAAGACGACCCAGCGCCGCTCGGGCCCGGTCGATTCGTCCCGCTTGAACATGGGGCCGCGATAATAGCGGTTTCCGAGCTCGTCCTCGCCGACGAACGTGCCGTGGCGGCGCGTGAACAGCGCGGTGCCCCAGGTCTGGCCGTTCCACCAGGTGAGGCTTCGGATCAGGATATCTTTCAGCGTCATGGCTCGGGCGGCGCTCTCGGCCGCCTTATGGGCGCGCCGTTCCGGACTGTCCAGGCGACTCGGCCGAGCGAGCCGGACGGACTCGGATCAGGCCGTTTGGCCAGCCCGAAGCGGGCCTGTTCACAGCCATTTATTTTTCGAACGACCCGCCGGCGTTGCCGTTTTGTCCACAGGCCGGGAACCCGCTGAATCGTTTATCATTTCCGGAGCCGACACCATATCTAGTGTGTGGACGGCAGCGGGACACCAGAGCTGCCGTTGATTGACTCTTAAGGACCTCGCCGGAATCCATCGTCTCGGGCCGGCGAGAACCAGGCGGGCCCGTCTCGCGGAGCCGCGGATCGGCGCCCCGCGCGAAACCACCCGTTTCGCGTGCCGGGCAAGCGCGGCCCGGCGAGACCTCGGGGGCGAGGAGAACACGAGATGCGTATCGAGCGGCGACACACTCAGCCCGGGACCTCGCCCTACGCGGCGATCCCGTTCCGCCAGGCGACGAGCGAGATCCGCAATCCGGACGGCTCGGTCGTGTTCCGGCTCGACGGAATCGAGGTGCCGGAAGCGTGGAGCCAGGTCGCGGCCGACGTCCTCGCCCAGAAATACTTCCGCAAGGCGGGCGTCCCGGCGCGGCTGACGAAGGTCGAGGAGACGAGCGTCCCGTCCTGGCTCTGGCGCTCCGTGCCGGACGAGGCGGCGCTGGCGCGTCTGCCCGAGGCCGAGCGCTACGGCTCCGAGACGCGCTCGCAGCAGGTCTTCGACCGGCTCGCCGGTTGCTGGACCTATTGGGGCTGGAAGGGCGGCTACTTCACGAGCGAGGAGGACGCGCAGGCCTTCAACGACGAGCTGCGCTTCATGCTGGCCCGCCAGATGTGCGCGCCGAACTCGCCGCAATGGTTCAACACCGGCCTGCACTGGGCCTACGGCATCGACGGCCCGGGCCAGGGCCATTTCTACGTCGACCCGTTCACCGGGGAGCTGACGGCGTCCGATTCGGCCTACGCGCATCCGCAGCCGCATGCCTGCTTCATCCAGTCGGTCGCGGACGACCTCGTGAACGAGGGCGGCATCATGGACCTGTGGGTCCGCGAGGCGCGGCTCTTCAAGTACGGCTCGGGCACGGGCTCGAACTTCTCGCGCCTGCGCGGCGAGGGCGAGAAGCTCTCGGGTGGCGGGCGCTCGTCCGGCCTGATGTCGTTCCTCAAGATCGGCGACCGGGCGGCGGGCGCGATCAAGTCGGGCGGCACGACCCGGCGCGCCGCCAAGATGGTCGTGGTCGACATCGATCACCCCGACATCGAGACCTATATCGACTGGAAGGTCCGAGAGGAGCAGAAGGTCGCGGCCCTCGTCACGGGCTCGAAGATCGTCAAGAAGCATCTCGCGGCCGTGATGAAGGCCTGCGTGAACTGCGAGGGCGAGGGCGAAAGCTGCTTCGACCCGGAGAAGAACCCGGCGCTCAAGCGCGAGATCAAGCTCGCCCGCCGGGCGCAGGTGCCGGACAACTATATTCGCCGCGTCGTGCAGCTCGCCCGTCAGGGCGAGACGAAGCTCGATTTCCCGGTCTTCGACACCGACTGGGATTCGGAGGCCTACCTCACGGTCTCGGGCCAGAACTCGAACAACTCGGTCTCGCTGACGGACGACTTCCTGCGCGCGGTCGAGGCCGATGCGCCCTGGAACCTCGTGTCCCGGACCTCCGGCAAGGTCGTGAAGACGCTTCCCGCGCGCGAATTGTGGAGCCGGATCGGCTACGCGGCCTGGGCCTCGGCGGATCCCGGGCTCCACTTCAACACGACCATGAACGACTGGCACACCTGCCCGGCGGGCGGGCGGATCCGGGCCTCGAACCCGTGCTCCGAATACATGTTCCTGGACGACACGGCCTGCAACCTCGCCTCGGCGAACCTGCTGCAGTTCTACGACCGGGCGACGCGCCGCTTCGACGCGGCGGGCTTCGAGCACCTCTGCCGGCTCTGGACGCTCGTCCTCGAGATCTCGGTCATGATGGCCCAGTTCCCGAGCCGCGAGATCGCCGAGCTGTCCTACGCCTACCGGACGCTCGGCCTCGGCTACGCGAATATCGGCGGGCTCCTCATGACCATGGGCCTCTCCTACGATTCGGCGGACGGGCGGGCGCTCTGCGGCGCGCTGACCGCGATCATGACCGGCACCGCCTACGCGACCTCGGCCGAGATCGCGGGCGAGCTCGGGCCCTTCCCGCGCTTCCCCGAGAACCGGGACGCGATGCTGCGCGTCATGCGCAACCATGCCCGCGCCGCCCGCGGCGAGGAGTTCGGCTACGAGTTCCTGGCCACGAACCCGGTCCCGCTCGATCGCGCTTCCTGCCCGCAGCCGGATCTGGTGAGCCGCGCGGCCGCGGCCTGGGAGCGCGCGCTCGAGCTTGGCGAGGTCCACGGCTTCCGCAACGCGCAATCGACCGTGATCGCGCCGACCGGCACGATCGGCCTCGTCATGGATTGCGACACCACGGGCATCGAGCCCGACTTCGCGCTCGTGAAGTTCAAGAAGCTCGCCGGCGGCGGCTACTTCAAGATCATCAACCGGGCCGTGCCGGACGCGCTCCGGGCGCTCGGCTACCGCGAGCACCAGATCGCCGAGATCGAGGCCTACGCGGTCGGCCACGGCTCCATGAAGCAGGCGCCGGCCATCAACAGCGCGACCCTGCGCGCCCGCGGCTTCACGGACGACAAGATCGAGGCGGTGGAGAAGGGCCTGAAGTCGGCCTTCGACATCAAGTTCGTGTTCAACAAGTGGACGCTCGGTGAAGACTTCATCCGGGAGAAGCTCGGCATCCCGGCGGAGCAGCTCGCCTCGCCGACCTTCGATCTGCTCGCCGCGCTCGGCTTCGGCAAGCGCGAGATCGAGGCCGCGAACGTCCATGTCTGCGGGGCCATGACGCTCGAGGGCGCACCGCATCTCAAGCCGGAGCACCTGCCGGTCTTCGACTGCGCCAATCCGTGCGGGCGGCTCGGCAAGCGCT
>JAFAPJ010000076.1 GCA_019247255.1 Methylobacteriaceae bacterium
CCAGCGGTGGGCGTTCTCGAGGTTGGCATAGCCGCCGTTGGCGAAGGCGCGGATCAGGTTCAGCGTCGCGGCCGATTGGCGGTAGGCCATGAGCTGGCGCTGCGGGTCCGGCACGCGCGCTTGCGAGTTGAAGGCGATGTCGTTGACGATGTCGCCGCGATAGCTCGGCCACTCGGCATCGCCGACGCGCTCGAGATCGGCCGAGCGCGGCTTCGCGAACTGGCCCGCGATTCGCCCGACCTTCACGACAGGGCAGGCGCCCGCGAAGGTAAGCACCACCGCCATCTGCAGGAAGACGCGGAAGAAGTCGCGGATGTTGTCGGCCGAGTGCTCGGCGAAGCTTTCGGCGCAATCGCCGCCCTGGAGCAGGAAAGCCTCGCCGGCCGCGACCTGCGCGAGCGCGCGCTGCAGCTTGCGGGCCTCGCCCGCGAAGACGAGCGGCGGGAAGCCCGCGAGCTGCCGCTCGACGGCGTCGAGCCCCGCCCCGTCTGCGTAATCCGGCATCTGCTCGGCGGGTCGGGCCCGCCAGCTGCCCGGCGCCCAGCGCTCGGCCATGTCCTCCTCCCGCGGGCGCCGGCAAGGGTCGGCCGCCCGGATGGCCCAGGCTTATACATGAGCGGGGCGGGTTGACGAGCGCGCGCGGCGGGCCGACGCAGCGCCTGCAACGAGGTTCTGGGAGGGACGCATGCGGGGCGAAGGCAAGGTCGCGATCGTGACGGGAGCCGGGACGGGCGTCGGCAAGGCGGCGGCGCTCGCGCTTCTCGGCGACGGCTGGTCGGTGGCGCTCGCAGGCCGTCGCCCGGAGCCGCTCGACGAGGTCGCGGCGGAAGCCGGCGTCGCGGCCGGCCGAACGCTCGCGGTCGCGACGGACGTGACGGACCGGCACTCGATCGCCGCCCTCTTCGCCCGCACGCGCGAGACCTTCGGGCGGCTCGACCTCCTGTTCAACAATGCCGGGATCGGGGCGCCGGCCGTGCCACTCGAGGACCTCGCCTTCGAGGACTGGAAGGCGGTCGTCGACACGAACCTGACGGGCCTGTTCCTGTGCACGCAGGAGGCCTTCCGGATCATGAAGGCGCAGGACCCGCGGGGCGGACGGATCATCAACAACGGCTCGATCTCGGCGCACGCGCCCCGGCCACGGACCGCGCCCTACACCTCGACCAAGCACGCCGTGACGGGCCTCACGAAATCGACCGCGCTTGACGGGCGCGCCTACGACATCGCCTGCGGCCAGATCGACATCGGCAACGCCGACACGGCGATGGGCGGGCGCATGAAGGCGGGCGTGCCCCAGGCCGACGGCTCGATCCGGGCCGAGCCCGTGATGGACCCGAAGGCGGTCGGCGAGGCCGTGCTCCACATGGCCTCGCTGCCGCTCGAGGCGAACGTGCTGTTCATGACCGTGATGGCGACGAAGATGCCGTTCGTCGGGCGGGGCTGAGCGGACGCGCGCGGGCGATGCGGCGGCCCTCGCCGCCGCCTCCCGCAGTGCCCCGGGCTCACATCGCGACGACGGGCCGCTTCGCCACGAAGGGCGTGCGGAGCGTCACGAGCTCCTCGGAGGCGGTCGGGTGCACGGCGACCGTCCGGTCGAAATCGGCTTTCGTCGCGCCGACCGTGAGGGCGATGCCGGCCATCTGGATGATCTCGCCCGCATCGTGCCCGAGCACGTGGACGCCGAGCACCCGGTCGGTCGAGGCCTGCACGACGATCTTCATCACGGTCCGCTCCTCGCGGCCGGATAGCGTCGCCCGCATCGGCCGGAAGCTCGCCTTGAAGACCAGAACGTCCTCGCCGTGGGCGCGCCGCGCTCCCTCCTCGCTCAGACCCACCGTCCCGATCTCGGGCGTCGAGAAGACCGCGGTAGGAATGAGCGAATGGTCCACGGACGTCGGCTTGCCGCCGAACACCGTGTCCGCGAAGGCATGGCCCTCCCGGATCGCGATGGGGGTCAGGTTCGCCCGGTTCGTGACGTCGCCGACGGCGTAGAGCCAGGGGGCGGCCGTGCGCGAATAGCGATCGACCGGGATCGCGCCGACCATGTCCGGCATGACCCCGACCCCCTCGAGCCCGAGCCGGCGCGTGTTCGGCCGCCGGCCGGTCGCGACCAGAACCTCGTCGACCTCGAGCACCTGCCCGTCCGCGAGCGTCGCGGCGAGCGCCCCGCCGCGGCGCTCGATCCTGTGAAGCGTCGTCCCGAGCCGAAGGTCGATCCCGCGGACCCGGTAGGCGTCCTCCAGCGCGTCGCGCATGTCCTCGTCGAAGCCGCGCAGCAGCTTCTCGCCGCGGTGCAGGAGCGTCGTGCGCGAGCCGAGCCCGTCGAACACGCCCGCGAACTCGACCGCGATGTAGCCGCCCCCGACCACGAGGATGCGCTCGGGCAGCCGCGTCAGCTCGAAGACCTCGTTGGAGGTGATGGCGAGCGCGCCGCCCTCGATCGGCGGCTCGAGCGTCGGGTGTGCGCCGACCGCGACCAGGACCGTTCTGGCCGAGATCGTCCGGTCCGTCCCTTCGAGCTGGACGCATTGCGGCCCCGCGAGGCTCGCGCGCTCGTCGAAGACCGTCACGCCGGACCCGTCGAGAAGCGAGCGGTAGACCCGCTCGAGCCGCGCGATCTCGCCGTCGCGCGCGCTCTTCATCGCGTCCCAGTCGAAACGGGCGCCATCGACCGTCCAGCCGAAGCCCGCCGCGTCCGCGAAATCGTGCGGGAAGCGGCTCGCATACACCATGAGCTTCTTCGGGACGCAGCCGCGGATCACGCAGGTGCCGCCCATCCGGTATTCTTCCGCGAGCCCGACCTTGGCGCCGTGGGCCGCGGCGACGCGCGCCGCCCGCACCCCGCCCGACCCGCCTCCGATGACGAAGAGGTCGAAATCCTGTGCGGCCATAGCGTCGAGTCCCGGGCGGCCGCGCGGGCGCGGCGAGAGGTGGGCGCATGAAAGCGAGGCGAGGGCCTACCGGCTTTCACCGAACCCCGCAAACGCGACTGATTTACCGGTTGTCCAGTCTTGTCTTGCCGCTCTCCGGCACGCTCGCTAGCGTCCCGGCCGCCTGGCTCCCGCCCGGCCGCGGACCCCTTGATGCCACGTCCAAAGCTCCTCCTCGCGTCCGGCCTGGCGCTCGGGCTCTTCGCCGGGCTCGCGGCGGCGGGTGCGGTCGAGATCAGGCTCGTCGCGCCCTCGGCGCCCGGGACGGGCTGGGACGAGCTCGCGCAGGCGGCCCGGCTCGCCCTTCAGCGGGAGAACGACGCCCCGACGATCACGGTCGTGAACGTGCCCGGCGGATCCGGCACGGTCGGTCTCGCGCAATTCGCCGAGGCGGCGCCCGAGGGCTCGCTCCTCGTCACCGGGCTCGTGATGCTCGAGGCGAGCATCGTCAATCGTTCGGCCTCCCAGCTCGAGACCCTGACCCCGATCGCCCGGATGAGCGAGGAGCATTTCGGCCTCGCGGTTCCGGCGAAGTCGCCGCTTGCGAGCGTCGCGGACCTCGCGGCGGCGCTCAAAGGTGAGCCGGGCAAGGTCGCCTGGGCAGGCGGCCCCGCGCGGGGCATCGACCATCTGGCGGTCGTCCTATTCGCGCAGGCCGCCGCGATCGACCCGCAGCGCCTGAACTACGTGCCGTTTCTCACGAGCCAGGAGGCGGTCGGCGCGCTGGCCGAGGAGCGGGTCGGGGCGGCTCTCATGCCGCTAAGCGAGCTCGACGGCGAGGCAAAGGCCGGGCGCGTACGCATTCTCGGGGTCACGGCGGCGCGGCGCCTGCCGGGCCAGGACGCGCAGGCGCTCGGCGAGGCCGGCGTGCCGCTCGTTCTGGCGAACTGGCGGGGCATCGTGGCGAAGCCCGGTCTCGCGCGGGCCGATCGCGACCGCCTGGTGGAGCTCGCCGGTCGGGTCGCGGCATCCGAGCCCTGGCAGGCCGCCCTCGCCCGACGCGGCTGGCAACCCGCCTTCCTGGCCGCGGACGAGTTCCAGGCCTTCATGAGCGCCGAGCAGGCACGGCTGAAGACCGGCCTAAAGGCCGCGGGCCTCCTCAAGCCCGCGACGCCCTGATTCCTATTGGAGCTGCTGGCCGCGCTTCGCCATCTCGGCCCGGACCCGCACCAGAAGGTAATCCGAAGCCTGCTGGGCCCAGTTCGCGATGTCGTCCACCACCGCGTCGACGAGCTGCGGCTGCGCCGCCAGGTACTTGGCCCCGGCCGGCGTCTTGAAGAACGCCAACGTGTCCCGGATCTCCGGCTCGGTGAGATACTTCGCGTAGGTCTTGGCGACCAGCGTCACGATCTGCTGCTTTTGCAGCTGCATCTCCGGCTCAAGCTTTTGCAGCACGTCGTTGAGGTCCTTGGTGAGCTCCGGCCGGGTGATGTTGTTGCGGCGGATCTGCTCCGCGAAGCTCGGCAGCATCTCGTCGACCGTCGAGGCCGAGCCCACGAGCTGCACGAGGTCGCGGGCCGCCGCGAGATGGGAGGCGCTGGGCTCCTGGGCGCGGCCCGGCAGGGCCGAGAGCGCGAGAAGCAAGAGCGCGGCCGCGGGGCGAAGCAAGAACGACACGATGGCGACTCCG
>JAFAPJ010000358.1 GCA_019247255.1 Methylobacteriaceae bacterium
CACGAGTTCCTGTCGCCGGAGGCGGACGGGATCGGCAGCAGCTTCGACTATTTTCAGTGGACCACGGTTCTGCGCGGCGTCTCGGCGCTCACCGCCTACCATTGGGTGTACCGGGACAGCGTGAAGCCTTGGCTCGTCGCGGATCTCCTGATCCTCAACCGCGAGATGCCGCGCTCGCTCACCAATTGCTACGAGATCCTCGCGCGCCATCTCGAGCTTATCGCCGGCGCCTACGGCCGGAGCGGCGCGTCCCAGGAGGTCGCCGGCGCGGTGCGCGACAGGCTCGCGGCTGCGCAAGTCGAGGACGTGTTCCGGGCGGGGCTGGAGAGCTTCGTGGAGAGCGTCCTGGCCGACAACAATCGCCTGGGGGAAGCGGTGGCGGCCCAGTACCTCATCTAGCGCCGGCCGTTCGGCCAAGATACGGGGGGCAGGGCCGCCCGAGAGCGCGCCCGCGGGGCGAGCCTCATGACCTATTGCGCCGGCATCTGCGTTCAGAGCGGGCTCGTCATGGTGGCGGACACGCGCACGAATGCCGGCCTCGACAACATCTCGACCTATCGCAAGCTCAACCTCTTCGTGACCCCGGGCGAGCGGGTGCTGGCGCTCGCGACCGCCGGCAACCTGTCCATCTCGCAATCGGTCATCTCTCTCCTGACCGAAGGAACCGAGAACCCGGAGACCGGAGAGCTCGACCGGCTGGAGGACGCCCCGACCATGTTCCGGGCGGCGCAGCTCATCGGCCGCGCCGTCCGACGCGTCCGCACCACGGACGGGCCGGGCCTCGCCGCGGCCGACCTGCGTTTCGAGGTCTCCGTCCTGTTCGGCGGGCAGATCAAGGGCGGCCCGATGCGGCTCTACATGATCTACTCAGCCGGCAACTTCATCGAGTGCAGCCAGGACGCGCCCTTCCTGCAGATCGGCGAGCATAAATACGGCAAGCCCATCCTCGATCGGGCGGTAACTCAGGGCACGGATCTCTACGATGCGTTGAAGATCGCGCTCATCTCAATGGATTCGACCATCCGGTCGAACCTCAGCGTCGGCCCGCCGATCGACGTCGCGGTGATCCGCCGCGACGCCCTCGCGCCCGAACTCGTCCACCGCATCGACGCCGGCGAACCGTATTTCCACGACCTGCGCGAACGCTGGTCCACCGCCCTGCGAGCCGCCCATATGGCGATCCCGCAGCCGCCTTACGGTCGCGGTCCGGCCCGCGAGCGCAACAGCTTCTAAAGGGTTTTCCCGTCAGGGTCGTGACGTACAAGCGGCCCAAGGCGGATGGCGGGCGGGAGCTTCAATTTTCATCGCGCTCTCCTGTCGCGCCTGCTCTGGCCGACCGGCATCCTGTTCGCGTCGACCCTCTGGCTCGTCTTCTCGACGATGCTGTGGACGACCGACCGGGCCAACGAGGTCGCGATCCAGCACCAGCGCGCGCGGTTCAGCGCCTCCCTCGACCGGCTCGTCGAGCGCGTCCGGCTCGAAATCGGCCAAACCCTCGGATCGACGGGGCTCGAAGTCCTGATGCGCCAGCCGGGAGGCCCGAGCGCCGGCGCTTTCGAGCTGCTTTCGAACCGCTTCCGCCAGCTCGACGCCGTTCTCCTCGTGGCTCCGCCCTTCGCCGTCAGGGTGGGGGTCGCCGATCACGCCCGCCTGACGGCGGATCGCGTCCCGAAGATCCGCGCGCTCCTCGAGGACAGCGTCGCCGAGGCGGTGCGCAGCGTGAGATTGCGCGGTGAGCGCGAAGCCGGGGCGGAACTGAAGGCCCGGCTCCTCGCCGCCGACGACGACCTCTACGTCGCGCTCGCGCTCAACCTGCAGGCGGACGAGGTTGCGGAGGACGCGTCGCCTCTCGTGCTCGCTCTCCTGCGCAAGCTGACCCCGACCGAGATCGCCGACCTCGCCGCGCTCAATGGCCTGACCGGCTTCGCGGTCTCGCGCGACGCGCCCGACGAGGGGCTCGTTTCAGTGCAGATCGCGGGACCGCCGGGCGAACCCGCCCTGTACCTCGCCTGGCAGCCGGAACGGCCGGGCGAAGCCATCCGCGAGGACCTCGTCCCGGCCTCGGTGATCGGCTTCTGCCTCGCGGCCCTCCTCTTCGGCGCGGTCGCGTTCTACCTGCACCGGGTGACGCGCGACCTCGTGCGCTCGCAGACCCGCTCGCAGGAGCTCGTCGGCCGCGACCCCCTGTCGGGCCTCGCGAACCGGCTCGCCTTCGGCGAACGGCTCGACGGCGACCTCGTCGAGATGGGGACGAGCGGACGCGGGCTCGCGGTTCTGTTCATCGACCTCGACCGCTTCAAGGACGTGAACGACACCTACGGGCACCAGGCCGGCGACGAGCTCATCCGCCTCGTCGCGCAGCGTCTCGGCAGCATCCTGCGCCCGGAGGACACGCTGGCCCGCTTCGGCGGCGACGAGTTCGCCATCATCCAGGTCGGCATCCCGAACGTTCGGGCCGCGGAATCGCTTGCCCGGCGCATCCTCGACACCCTGACCCATCCCTTCGAGATCGCGCACACGCAGGTCACCGTCGGCGCCTCGATCGGGATCGCGCTCGCCCCCGAGAACGCCATCGATCGCGAGACGCTCATGCGGCTTGCCGATACCGCGCTCTACCAGGCGAAGAGCGAGGGCCGGAACCGCTTCTCCCTCTTCCAGAGCCGGATGGACGAGACCATCCGCATGCGCAAGATGGTCGAGGACGACCTCCGCGACGCCATCCAGAACGACGGGCTGCTGCTGCAATATCAGCCCGTCTACTCGGCCGACGGCGAGCGCATCGTGGCGGCCGAAGCGCTCGTGCGCTGGCCGCATCCGACGAAGGGGCTCATCAGCCCGGGCCAGTTCATCGCGATCGCCGAGGAACGCGGCCTCATCATCCCGCTCGGCGAATGGGTGCTGCGCCGCGCCTGCGAGGACGGCAAGCGCTGGCCGGGCCTGCGGATCGCCGTCAACGTCTCGGCCATCCAGTTCCGCCACCGCAGCTTCGTCGAGAGCGTGACGCGCGTTCTCGAGAGCACGAACTTCGATCCGGGCCGGCTCGAGCTCGAGCTGACCGAGGGCGTCGTCGTGGACGATGCGGACGCCGCCGAGGCCGCGATGGTCGACCTGCGGGCGCTCGGCATCCACCTCGCGCTCGACGATTTCGGCACCGGCTATTCGAGCCTGATCTACCTGCGCCGCTTCGCCTTCGATAAGATCAAGATCGACCGCTCGTTCCTCGAGAGCATGGAGGCGACGGGCGAATCCGCGATCCTCGTCCATTCCATCGTGCATCTCGGCCGCGCGCTCGGCCTCACGGTCACGGCCGAAGGCGTCGAAACCCGCGAGCAGCAGCGCTTCCTCCAGGCGCTCGGCTGCCACCAGCTCCAGGGCTACCTGTTCTCGAAGCCGATCTCGGCCGCCGATCTCGACCGGCTCATCGCCCGGCAGAACGCCGCGGACGCTTCCGTCACGAACGTGGCCTGACCTGACCGTCGGCGGTCAGGACGCCGGGCCGTCGAGCGCGCGCCGCAACGCGGCCTCTTCGGCCTCGCTCAGCGGCCCTGCAATGCTTCGAGCGCACAGTAGTTCTAAGGCTGATTCGGACAACCCGCTCGTTCACTGCGCCCTGGAATAACACAGAATTAACCGCCGTCTTGGGAGCGAAATCCGGCATAAGCGCT
>JAFAPJ010000416.1 GCA_019247255.1 Methylobacteriaceae bacterium
TCCGCAGCGCGCCCTGACGGTCGCGGCCGAGGGCGGCTTCGACGTCTTCCTGATCAGCCTGTCCTTGCAGGATTTCGACGGCTTGCGCCTGTGCAGCCAGCTCCGCTCGCTCGAGCGGACCAAGAACGCCGCTGTCATCCTCATCGCCGACATGGACGACAAGCCGCGCATCCTGCGCGGGCTCGACATCGGCGCGCACGACTTCATCCTGCGGCCGGTCGACCGCAACGAGCTCCTGGCCCGCGTGCGCACCCAGGTTCGCCGCAAGCGCTACGCCGAGCGGCTGCGCGACAGCGTGCAGGTCTCGATGGAGGCCGCCGTCACGGACGGGCTCACGGGGCTGCACAACCGCCGCTATCTCGACCAGCACCTCGCGACCCTGTTCGAGGAGACCCGGCGGCGCGGGAGCGAGCTTGCCGTGCTTCTCCTCGACATCGACCGCTTCAAGTCGATCAACGACACCTGCGGGCACGATGCGGGCGACGAGGTTCTCAAGGAATTCGCCCACCGCATCCGCGCCATGACGCGCGGCATCGATCTCGTGGCCCGCTACGGCGGCGAGGAGGTCGTGGTCGTGATTCCCGACGCCTCGCTCGAGGAGGCGCGGTTCATCGCCGAGCGGATCCGGGAAAAGGTGGGCGTCCTGCCCTTCGCGGTGAACCGGCGTACCCGCCATCTCGGCGTGACGGTCTCGATCGGGGTCGCGGCGCGGGAGGGCGGGGACAGCTCGCCCCTCGAGATGCTGAAGCGCGCGGACGCGGCGCTCTACCAGGCGAAGGGCGACGGGCGGAACCGCGTGGTGGCCCGCGCCGCCTGAGCGACGCAATCCCGAAGTCGAGCGGCGTCAACCACGCCCCTTAACCTTGACGAAGGATGAAGACGCCAAGTCGGCCCAAGTCGTTTGAACGGCGGTCGCGATCCCGTATGGATGCGGGCGACCGGCGCCGTCTCGGCGGTGCTGGGCTCCATGCCCGTGATGCTCAGGTCCGCCGCATCTCCTGAGAATCAAGGGCAGGCCGGCTCGGGAGCGGTTCAAGCCTCCTCAGCGCCGCTCCCGGCCGGCCACCTGGACGCTTCGCCTAGAAGCCGTCGACGGGCTCGTGAAAGCCCGCCTGCGAATCCTCGAGATGCACCCAGATGCCGGTGCGCAGGCATTGCTGGAAGCGCGGGCCGCAGCTCGCCGTGCAGCGATGCGCCCCGCCGAAATAGTAGCGCGCGACGCGCTCGGGCGTGCAGATCGCCTCGCAACGGTCGCGGTTCTCGCTGCAGCTCGCCGCCGGGGCGGCAGTGGCAGAGGCGGCGAGGGCGGCCGCGAGGAGGAAGGCTCGAAGCATCGTTGGCATCTCTGACGTCGCTGCCCGGATCCGATGATCGGGCGATGAGGTCAGCAATAGCTTGATCCGATCGGCCCGCACCACCCCGGACCGCAACCTCCCGGCTGCGGCGCCGAGCTGAGCCCTGCGCGTCCGTGAGCTTGGACGAGCCTCGCGGTCCCGCCGCCTAATCCCGGCGGCCCGACGCGTCCGGCCTCGGGCTCTCGTCGTTCCCCTCGCGGGCAAGCGCGAAGCCTTCGTCGATCCAGCCGGTGATTCCGCCCGCCATGATCTTGACGGGCCGGCCGAGCCGCGCGAGCCGGAGCGCGCCCCGTGCCGCGCCGTTGCAATGCGGTCCGGCGCAATACGTGACGAACACCGTGCCTTCCGGCCAGGCGGCCATGCGCGACGCGACGATCTTGCCGTGCGGCAGGTTGATCGCTCCCGGGACGTGGCCTTCGGCGAAGAGCGTCGGCGAGCGCACGTCAAGGATCACGAAGTCCGCACCCTGCCGCAACGAGTCGTGAACATCCCAGCAATCGGTCTCGAACCGGAGCTCGGCCGCGAAATGCGACTCGGCCTCCGCGGACGGCGCGGCGGGAATTTCGGTAACGGCTGTGGGCATGCGCGCCTCGCTCTCCGGTCGGGCGGCGCAGGTATCGGGCTTCTTGCGAGAACGGACGAGTGGCAGGATCGCCCCTCATGATCAAGATCACGCCAAGTTCCGGCGAGGCCGCTGCACCGACCGGACCGCTCGTCGTCGCGCTGGCCTACGACGGGCTGTGCACGTTCGAGTTCGCGATCGCGGCCGAGATCTTCGGGTTGCCGAGGCCGGAAATGGGCGTCGGCTGGTACAGGTTCTCCGCTTGCGCGATCGAGCCGGGTCGCCTGCGCGCCCATGGCGGCCTCACCGTCGAGGTGGATGGCGGACCGGAGCTGATCGGCGAGGCCGACCTCGTCGTCGTGCCCGGCTGGAAGGGTGCAGACGTCCCGGTGCCCGCGCCTTTGACGGAGGCGCTCCGCGCCGCGCATGCCCGCGGCGCCCGGCTCGCGTCGATCTGCTCCGGCGCCTTCGTTCTCGCGGCGACCGGCCTTCTCGACGGCAAACGCGCCGCGACGCATTGGCGTTACGCTGACGCGTTGCGAAGCGCTTATCCGGCGATCGAGGTGGACGCGTCCGTCCTGTATGTCGAGGAGAATCGGTTGCTGACCTCCGCGGGTTCTGCGGCCGGCATCGATCTCATGCTCCATGTGATCCGCGGCGAGTTCGGCGCCGAAGCGGCGAATTCCGTCGCGCGCCGTCTCGTGGTGCAGCCGCACCGGAGCGGCGGGCAGGCGCAGTTCGTCGATCGGCCCGTTCCGCCGCGGCCTCGGAGTCGGCTGGGGCCGCTGCTCGATGACGTGCGTCGCGACCCGCAGCGCCGCTGGTCGGTGGCCGACATGGCGCGTGCGGCGGCCATGAGCGAGCGAAGCTTTCTGCGCCGTTTCATCGAAGCGACCGGGATGTCTCCGGGCGAGTGGGTGACGATCGTTCGGCTCGGCGAGGCCAAACGCCTGCTCGAGGCGACGGACCTGTCGATGGACGAGGTGGCGCGGCGGGCCGGCTTCGGCAGCGTCGGCGCGATGCGCCACCATTTCGCCCGGAGCGCGGGGGTCGCCCCTCGCGAATACCGACGCCGCTTTCGCCATGCCGTGGCGACGACATGATGCCAGCGGACGGGACGGCTGGCCTTACGTCACTGAACCATGGGGCCGTCGCGCGAGGCGGTCGCGACCTGCAGCGCTTCGGCCACGGCCTCGCTCAGCTCGACCAGGAGGCCGATCGGCACCGGGATGTCGACGCGCTGCCCCTCGCTCGTTTCGAGCTGCAGGAAAGCCAGGGCCTCGCCGATCGCGATCGCGGCAAGGTCGGTGCAGAGCGGCAGCTGGAACGGTCCCTCGCCCTCGAGCGGGATCTCGATCGGATCGAAGCCGGATCCGCGGTCGTCGTCCATCCTGCCGCCCCTCGAGGAGATCTCATCCGTCCGGACGCGCCAACGAAAAACGCCCCGATTGGGGCGTTTTGGCGATCACGTCATGATGGGCCGCCGGAGCGGCTCGCGCTCACTTGATCTTGGATTCCTTGAACTCGACGTGCTTGCGCGCGACCGGGTCGTACTTCTTGATCGACATCTTGTCGGTCATCGTGCGCGAGTTCTTCTTGGTTACGTAGAAATACCCGGTGTCGGCGGTCGACACGAGCTTGATCTTGATGGTGACGGCCTTGGCCATGGTGGTCCACCTCGTCGGGCGCCCGGGTCACGCCCGAAACGCAAATGGCCGGGCATGCCCGGCCGGAATCTCGAGCCTGTCCATGCCGCATCCGCCCGGGCCGGTCAAGGCGCGGGCGCCCGCTCAGCCCGCAGCCGAGAGGGCCGGGCGCGCCTCCGCGGACGCGGCCCGCGCCCGGATGCGGGCAAGGCATTCCGCCTGGCCGAGCACCGCCATGACGTCGAAAAGACCGGGCGAGGTCGTGCGACCGGTCAGCGCCGCGCGAAGCGGCTGCGCCACCTGGCCGAGCTTGAAGCCGGCCCCCTCCGCGAAGCTGCGCACGACGGCCTCGATCTCGGGCGCCTCCCAGGGCGCGACCTCCGCGAGACCGGGCAGGATCCCCGCAAGCCTCGCCCGCGCCGCGCCGTCGAGCAGCGCCTCCGCCTTGCCGTCGAGCGCGGGCGGCGAGGGGCCATAGAGAAAAGACGCACTGTCAAGCACTTCGACGAGCGTCTTCGCACGCTCTTTCAGCCCCGGCATGGCCTGGACGAGCTTGGCGCGGAGCGCTGGATCGAAGCCTCGGCCGAGCCCGCGGGCCGGACCGAGGACCGGCAGCAAGCCCTCCAGCGCCGCCACGATCTCCTCGTCCGGCGCCTCGCGCAGGTAATGGCCGTTCAGGTTCTCGAGCTTCGCGAAGTCGAACCGCGCCGGCGAGCGTCCGATCTGCGGCAGGTCGAAGGCCGCCACCATCTCGGCGTCGGAGAAGATCTCCTGGTTGCCGTAGCTCCAGCCGAGCCGGACGAGGTAGTTGCGCAAAGCGGCCGGCAGGTAGCCGAGCTCGCGATAGGCGTCGATCCCGAGCGCGCCGTGGCGCTTCGACAGCTTCGCGCCGTCCGGCCCGTGAATGAGCGGGATATGCGCCCATTCGGGCGTCTCCCAGCCGAGCGCGTCGTAGATCTGCGTCTGCCGGGCGGCGTTCGTCAGGTGGTCGTCGCCGCGGATCACATGCGTGACGCCCATGTCGTGATCGTCGACCACGACCGCGAGCATGTAGGTCGGCGTGCCGTCCGAGCGCAGCAGGACGAGGTCGTCGAGATCCCGGTTCTGCCAGACGACCCGGCCCTGGACGTGGTCCTCGACAACCGTCTCGCCCTCGCCGGGCGCGCGCAGCCGGATTACGGGCTTCGCGCCCGCCGGCGCCTCGGCCGGGTCGCGGTCACGCCAGCGGCCGTCGTAGCGTGGCGGCCGGCCCTCACGCCGGGCCGTCTCGCGCATCTCCTCGAGCTCGCCTTGCGTCGCGTAGCAATGGTAGGCGCGGCCGGCGGCGAGCAGGCTCTCGGCCGCCTCGCGGTGCCGGGCGGCCCGGGCGAACTGGTAGACGACGTCACCGTCCCATTCGATGCCGAGCCAGGATAGCCCGTCCAGGATCGCGCCGATCGCGGCCTCGGTCGAGCGCTCGCGGTCCGTGTCCTCGATGCGGAGCAGCATCCGGCCGCCGAGGTGGCGGGCGTAGAGCCAGTTGAAGAGGGCCGTGCGGGCGCCCCCGATATGGAGGAAGCCGGTCGGCGAGGGCGCGAAACGGGTGACGACGGGTCGTGACATGCGAGGCCGGGAGAGCGACGGCCGCGCCGTCCGAAGCGGCGTCTAACATGGGTCGCGTCGCGCCGTTAGTGTAGTCCGCTCAGCGGCCGGGGATGACGGCCGCCGGAGGCTCGGCGTTGTCGAGCACGATCGGCACGTCGAGATAAGTCACGCTCGCCGGCGCCCCGTAGGTGGCGACGATGCGCCGGCGCCAGCCCTCGTCGAACCAGCTCTCGGCGGCCGCCCGGCTCGCGAACAGGTAGACGCCGCCGAACTCGGACGACCCGATCGTGAAGTACTTGCGCAGGAGGCCGGGAACGCGCCGGTATTCCGGCACGGACTTGCTCATGCCCGTCTCCAGCGCCGCGCGGGTCGCCTTCGCGGGCGTCGGGACCGCGACCAGGACCGCGACGGGCGGCTCGGCGGCCCAGGCCGAGGAGGCCGGACCGGTCAGGGCGGCGGCGAGGAGGCAGGTCGCCCCCGCAAGGAAGGTCATGGCAGGCAGGTGCATGGCTCGGCTCCGGTGAGGACGTCGCGACGGTGCCGCGGGCGAGACCCGCCGCCAAGCTGCGAACGGGGCGAAGCCGCTTTGCCGATCGCGCAAAACGGCTAGGGTAGGCTCCCGTGCAGACGGACGATCTCCTCCTCCTGATCGAGGTCGCGGACCTCGGCTCCTTCAGCCGGGTCGCGGCCGCGCGCGGGCTGTCCGTGTCCACCGTCGCGCGCCGGATCGAGGCCCTCGAGGCCATGCTCGGGCTCGCTCTGCTCGATCGCCGGGCGGACGGGGTCCGGCTGACGCCGGAGGGGCGCCGCGTGGCCGCGGCCGGCACGCCCCTCGTCGAAGGGGCGGACGCCCTCGCGCGCCTCGCGGGCGCGCTGCGCACGGGCGGGCGGCTGCCGGTGGTCGTCAGCGCGACCGAGCCCGTCGTCGCCGAGATCCTGGCGCCTGCGCTGCCTCGGCTCTGGTCCGCGGCGCCGGGCCTGCGGATCGACCTCAGGGCCCGGGCGAGCGTCGTCAGCCTCGCGCGGCGCGAGGCGGACCTCCTGGTGCGCATGTCGCCCCCGGACGGTGCGAGCCTCGTCGCCCGCAAGCTCGCCGATCTCGGGCTCGGGCTCTACGCGTCGGCGAGCTACCTCGGCGATCGCGCGCCGGGCGATCTGACGCTCTCGGCCGAGCGGCTCGCCGTCTACGACGACAGCTACGGCGCGATCCCCGAGCTCGATTGGCTGAGAGAGCCGAGCCTGGAGGCCGCCGTCGTGTTCCGCACGAGCAGCACGCGCGCGCTCCTGACGGCCGCGATCGCCAGCCATTGCATCTCGCTCCTGCCCCGCATCATGGCCGAGAATGCCGGGCTCACTCGGGTGCCGACGGCCTTCGACCTGCCGACGCGGCAAGCCTGGCTCGTGATGCATCCGGAATTGCGTCGCCGCCCGGACATCGCGATCGTGAAGCGATGGATCGTCGAGGCGTTCGGACGCCGCACGCGGGCGTTTCGGGACGGAACGGACCCGGCGCGAGCCGGGCCGTGAGGGCGCGTGCAGAGACCGCCTGATCCCGGCCGGAGGAGGGCCGGCGCCGCTCGCGCGGCGACCTGGTCCGGCGCGTTCGCGTCCCGGGTCGGGGCGCGCAGCCTCGGCCCGGGCGCGCTCGCCGCGGGCGCCTGGGGCTGGGTCGCGGGCGCTCTCGCCAAGGACGCCGAGGAGCGGCGGCTCTTCCCCTGGATCGCGGTCGCGTTCGGGCTCGGGATCGTCCTCGCCTTCGCGGCCGAGGGGCCGCTCTCGGCCTGGCCGCCGGCGCTCGCGGGGGCCGGCGCGGCCGGGCTCGCCTACCGCTTCCGCGCCCGCCCGGTCGCCCGGCCCGCCCTCGTCGGCATCGCGGCCGCCTTCTTCGGCTTCACGGCGGCAGTGGTCCGGCAGGGCAGCGTCGCGGCGCCCGTGCTCGGACGGATCGCGACGGCACCGCTCGCGGGCTTCGTCGAGAGCGTCGAGGAGCGCGGCCGGGGCGGACGGATCGTGATCGCGGTCGTGAGCCTCGACCGGGTCGAGCCGGCCGAGCGGCCGATGCGCGTCCGGGTCACCGTGCGCGAGCTCGGGGCGGTCGCGCCCGGGGACTTCGTCCGCGGGACGGCGCGGCTTCTGCCCCTGCCCGAGGCGGCACGGCCGGGCGGGTTCGATTTCGGGCGCGACCTGTATTTCCACGGCATCGGCGGCGTCGGATCGATCGCGGGCCGGCTGACCGTCGTTGACCCGCCGACGCCGCCCGACCTCGCGCTCAAGGTCGCGGCGCTGGTCGACCGGGCCCGCAACGTCCTGACCCGGCGCATCGCGGACACGATCGGCGGCCAGGCCGGCGCGGTCGCGGCGGCGCTCGTCACGGGCAAGCGCGGGCTCATCGACGATCGGACGAACGACGTGCTGCGCGCGGCCGGCATCTACCACGTCGTGTCGATCTCGGGCCTTCACATGGCGCTCGCGGCCGGCGCCTTCTTCTTCCTCGCCCGCGCGCTCCTCGCGCTCTCGCCGACCCTCGCGCTCGGCTGGCCGATCAAGAAGATCGCGGCCGCGATCGGCATGGTCGGGGCGACCGCGTATTGCATCTTCTCGGGCGCGGACGTCGCGGCCGAGCGCTCGCTCCTCATGATCCTCGTCATGCAGGGCGCGATCCTGGTCGACCGCCCGGCCTTGAGCCTGCGCAACCTCGCGATCTCAGGGCTGCTCGTGCTCTCGCGCGAGCCCGAATCGATCCTCGGGCCGAGCTTCCAGATGTCCTACGCGGCCGTCGCCGGGCTGATCGCCCTCGCCGAATGGAGCCGAAGGCGAGGCGGCGCAGCGCAGCCGGCCACGCGGGTCGAGCGGGTCCTGCGCTGGGCCGCGGCGCTCGTCGCCGGTGTCGTGCTGACGACGGTCGCGGCGAGCGTCGCGACCGGCCCGTTCGCGACCTACCATTTCCAGAACCTGCAGCCCTACGGCGTCATCGGCAACGGGCTGACGCTCCCGCTCGTCTCCTTCGTCGTGATGCCGGGCGCGCTCTCGGGGTCCTCGCCTACCCGTTCGGGCTCGACCGCTCCGTCTGGTGGGCGATGGGGCTGGGCGTCGAGGCGATGCTGCGCGTGTCCGAATGGGTCGCGGGGCTCGGCGGCGCGATCGTCACCGTGCCGGCCTTCGGCACGGGCGCCCTCGTCCTCCTGGTCGTGGCGATCCTGCTCCTCACGCTGCCCGGCCGCGCGCTCCGGCCGCTCGCCTTCCTGCCGGCCGCCGCCGGCCTCGCGCTCGCCGCGGCCTCGCCCCGGCAGGACGTCTATGCCGGCCGGGACGGCGCCGCGATCCGCGGGCGCGACGGTCGGCTCGTCGCGGTCGGTCCCGTCCAGGCCTTCACGCTCGAGCAATGGCTGAAGGCGGACGGCGACGGCCGGCGCGGGAGCGACCCCGCGGTGCGGGCGGCGGCCCGCTGCGACCGGCTCGGCTGCACGGTCCCGATGGGGGAGGGCCGGGTCGCGGCCTGGATCGGCGACCGCCGCGCTTTCACGGAGGATTGCGCGCGCGCCACGATCGTGGTCACGCGGCTCGTCGCGCCGCCCGGCTGCGCCCCGCCCGTCCTCATCGACGGCGCCCGCCTCGCGCGGGACGGCGCCGTGGCGCTGCGCTGGACGGAGGCCGGCCCGATCGTCACGACGGCGCGCGGCCCGCGCGACACCCGACCCTGGCTCGCGCGCCCGGTCGAGCGGCGGCGAAAGGCCCCGACGGCGCCTGCGACGCCCCATCCGGTCCCGCCCGACGAGGCGCGCCCGCCCGTCGAGCCGCCGGAGATCGCCCCACCGGCCACGGAAGACGATGCGCCGTGAGCGGCCGCCCCTCAGTAGCGGCGAACGAGGCTCACGAGCTTGCCCTGGATCTTGACCCGGTCGGGCCCGAGGACGCGGGTCTCGTAGGCGGGGTTCGCGGCTTCGAGCGCGATGGAGGAGCCGCGGCGGCGGAAGCGCTTCAGGGTCGCCTCCTCCTCGTCGATCAGCGCCACGATGATGTCGCCCGTATTGGCGATGTCCTGGCGGCGGATCACGACCGTGTCGCCGTCCAGGATACCGGCCTCGACCATCGAATCGCCCTGGACCTCGAGCGCGTAATGCTCGCCGGAGGCGAGGAAATCGGCCGACAGCGCGATCGAATGCGAGCGATTCTGGATTGCGGTGATCGGCGTGCCCGCCGCGATCCGGCCCATCACGGGAATCTGCGTGGCCCGGTTGGTTTCCGCCTGCGCGGCCGCCGGGGCGGGGCGG
>JAFAPJ010000584.1 GCA_019247255.1 Methylobacteriaceae bacterium
CGGGGTCGAGCCGGAGTCGGCGCTCGTGCACGATGCCGAAGCGCGCGAGATAACCGTCGTGGCGGGCCGTGACCGACAGGCTGCCGTCCGGTTCGACGGCGGCCTGGTGCTCGGCCCGCGGCGCGGACAGCATGGCGGGGCCGAGCCGGCGCGCGAGCCAGCGCGCGACCGGGCCCTCGACCTCGTGCAGGAAGGTGGCGGACGAGGTCCCGGCGTATTCGAGGGTCGAATGCGCGGCCGTATGCCGGGCCGCGTCGCGCAGCTCGGGGCGGCCGCGCGGGGCGCCGCGGTTCACGACGATCCGGTCGGAGCCGGCCGACAGCTCGAAGGAGAGCGCGCCGGCATGGGCCGCGCCCGACAGGGCGAGAGGCGGGGCGCTTCCGACATCCGCCAGCACGGTCGTGGACACCGCCTGAAGCCGAACGTAGCCGGACGGGCCGGTCCCGTCGGGAGCCGGCGCCTGCGTCAGGTCGTAGGACAGAAGCGTTGCGACGTGATCGATCGCGGTGCGCCCCATGCCGTTGAAAAGGCCGATCTCGCCTCCTCCGGCGTGCCGGAGGTGGCGCAGCATAGGCATCATGCGGGCGATCGCCCGGGTCATGGCCTCCGGAGGCTCGACCCCGCGGCTCATGTAGAGGAGCCGCAGGGGCAGGAGATCGAGCAGGATCTCGACGAGAAGGCCAGGGTGCCGGCTCGCATGGCCCCCGTCCGGCAGGATCTGACGGTCGAGCTCGGCCGAGAGCACGCGCGTCGCGCGGCCGAGCCGGTTCTCGAGGCCGCTGCAGCAGAGCGCCGCGTAGGCGAGCGCGATCGCGGCCGCGAGCCGGTCGCCCGCGTCCTCGGAGATCGCGAGATCGCGCTCGAGCGCCGCAACCGCGCCCCCGATCGCCCGGAGGAAGATCTGGTAATCGCCGTGATCGGCCCCGGCGAGGACGATCGGCGATTGGCACAGAAAGGAGATGAGCCGGCGGGCCACGACTCCGGTGCGCCGGGCGGGCCCTTGCCCGAGCGCGCCCCGGTGCCGCCGGACGGCATCCACCACGAGCGTGCGGGCGAGCGCCCGGAGCTCCGGATCCCGGAGCGTCCGGAAATGGCGCAGCCAGCCGAAGCCCCAGAGCGCTTCGGCCCAGGGCTCGCTCGGCGGCTCGATGGCGAAGGGCGAAGCCCCGTAGGTCGGTGCGGCCGCGCCCGCGAGGGCGACATGGCCGGAGGCGAGATCCTGCGCGACGGTCGGGTCCGCGGTGCGCAGGTCCTGCGGAGCGAAAAGGAGGCGCTGCGGCCGCGGCGCGCGCAGCCGGGGCAGACGCGCGATCCGGCGCAGGCTGCGCGGCAGCGAGCCGGCCACCTCGCGGAGGGCCAGCCGGTAAAGCCGCCAGCGGTCCGGCGCGCGCGCCACGCTCACTCCCACGCTCTCGGGCCCGGCCGGCGCGTGGCGGCCGGCGCGCGGTCTGTCCGATGTGCCCCCATCCCGTTAAGCGACCGTTAGCCTTGCCGGACGAAACGGGCCGCGAAGAAGCCGTCGAGCCCGCCCCGGGCGCCGTCGATCGACGGCCAGAGATCGGGAGCCGTGCGGAGATCTCCGGCCGGGTTGAGAAGCGCGGCCTCGCCTCCGAGCATCGCGGGGTGGACCGGCGCCCGCGCGTAGACGGGATGCCGCGCCAGGAAGGCCTCGGCCTGCGCCTCGCCCTCCTCCGGCTCGAGCGAGCAGACGCAATAGACGAGCCGCCCGCCCGGACGCACGAGGCTCGCCGCACGGTCGAGAAGCCGCGCCTGCAGGGCCGTGAGGCTCGTGAGATCTGCGTCCCGCTTCGACCAGGCGACGTCCGGATGGCGGCGGATCGTGCCCGTCGCGGTGCAGGGCGCATCGAGCAGGACCGCGTCGGCCGGATCGAGCGCGAGCGTCGCGGCGTCCGCCTGCACGATCTCGGCCGCGAGGCGCAGCCGCGCGAGGTTCGCGGCGAGCCGCTTCAAGCGGCTTTCGGAGCGATCGACCGCGACGACCTGGGCGCCTGCGGCCGCGAGCTGCGCCGTCTTGCCGCCCGGCGCCGCGCAGAGATCGAGGATCCGCTCGCCCGGCCGGGGCGCGAGCAGGCGGGCCGGCAGGGCAGCCGCCGCGTCCTGCACCCACCAC
>JAFAPJ010000198.1 GCA_019247255.1 Methylobacteriaceae bacterium
GCCGCGCGAAGCGCCTCGCGCAGGCGCGTCCGCAGGGCCCGCTCGGCGAGCAGGCGCGCGACCGTGTCGTGCCGGCGCCGGATCGCCGCGAGGTCGGTGAGCGGGCCCCCGATCCGCTCGGCGAGGAGCCGGGCGCCCGGCGCCGTCACGGTTCGGTCGATCGCGGACAGGAGCGAGCCCGCCCGCTCGCCCCCGAGCGTCCGGGTGAGCTCGAGATTGGCGCGGGTCGCGGGATCGATGAGGAGGACGTCGCCGTCCTCTCGTGCGGGCGGCGCGAGGTTCGGCCGCGCCTCGAGCTGCGTGCGCTCGACATAGGCGAGCGCCATCCCGGCCGCGGCGATCTCGGCCCGGCTGAACGACCCGAAGGCGTCGAGCGTCGCGACGCCGTAGAACGCCGTGAGGCGCCGCTCGGCCGAGCCCGGATCGAGCCCGTCGCGCGGCAGGGTCGTGACGGCGGCTTTCAGCCCCCGCCAGAGCGGGGCGAGTTGCGGATCCTCGCGAACCGCGTCCGGCGCGACGACCTCGCTCGGCTCGAGCCGGGCGAGCTCGGTCGCGAGGCCGCCTTCGCCGGTCTCGCGCACGACGAAGCGCCCGGTCGACAGGTCGATCGCCGCGAGGCCGTAGCACCAGGCCGTGTCGGAGACGCGACGCCGGGCGAGCGCAACGAGAAGGTTCGCCCGCGCCGGATCGAGCAGCCGCTCCTCGGTCAGCGTGCCGGGCGTCACGAGCCGCACCACGGCGCGCCGCACGACCGACTTGCCGCCGCGCCGCCGCGCCTCGGCCGGGTCCTCGGTCTGCTCGCAGATCGCGACCCGGTGGCCGGCCGCGATCAGCTTGTGCAGGTAATCCTCCGAGCGCTCGACCGGGACGCCGCACATCGGGATGTCCTGGCCCTGGTGGCGGCCGCGCCGGGTCAGCACGATGCCGAGCGCCCGGGAGGCGATCTCCGCGTCCTCGAAGAATAGCTCGTAGAAGTCGCCCATTCGGTAGAAGAGCAGGAAGCCCGGATTGGCCGCCTTGATCTCGATGTATTGCGCCATCATGGGCGAGGTCTTGACGTCCGCCGGCGCGACAGCGTCGTCCGGCGCAGCGGCCGTCGCCTCGCCGGCGAGCGGATGGGTCAGAGCCATGTTCATGGCCGTGAGGCTATCAGCGCGGGCGGCGACCGGCATCGGCTCAGGCCGCCTCCTCAACCGGAATCTCGGGCCGGCATGCTCCCGATGCGGCCCGCCCGACCCTTGCCATCGCGGGACCCTAGCAGATCGGCTGAGGCCGGCCACGTCCGCGGCGCTTGAGCCGCGCCTCGCCCCTCCCTAGGCTCGCGATCCGAGAGGGAACGCCAGAACCAATGAACGACCAGACGCCGATCAAGCGCCGCGCCCGACCGACCTTCACGGATCAGGAGGCGCTGCAATTCCACGCGGGCGGACGACCGGGCAAGCTCGAGATCGTCGCCACGAAGCCGATGGCGACCCAGCGCGACCTCTCGCTTGCCTATTCGCCCGGGGTCGCGGTGCCGGTCCTGGCGATCGCGGAGGATCCCGGCACCGCCTACGACTACACGGCCAAGGGCAACCTCGTCGCCGTCGTGTCGAACGGGACCGCGATCCTCGGGCTCGGCAATCGCGGCGCCCTCGCCTCGAAGCCCGTGATGGAGGGCAAGGCCGTCCTCTTCAAGCGCTTCGCCGACATCGACGCCTTCGACCTGGAGGTCGGGACGGAGGACCCCGACGAGATGGTCGCGGCGGTCCGCTACCTCGGGCCGACCTTCGGGGGCATCAATCTCGAGGACATCAAGGCGCCCGAATGCTTCATCGTGGAGGAGCGCCTCCGCGAGCTCATGGACATCCCGGTCTTCCATGACGACCAGCACGGGACGGCGATCATCGCGGCGGCCGGGCTCATCAACGCGCTCCACCTCACCGGGCGCGAGATGCGCGACGCGAAGCTCGTGGTGAACGGCGCGGGCGCGGCTGGCATCGCCTGCCTCGACCTCCTGAAGGCGCTGGGCCTCCGGCCGGAAAACGTGCTCCTCTGCGACACGAAGGGCGTCGTCTATCAGGGCCGCGAGGACGGCATGAACCAGTGGAAGTCGGCCCACGCGACCCGCACCGACGCCCGCACGCTCGCCGACGCGATGGAAGGAGCCGACGCGGTGTTCGGGCTGTCGGTCAAGGGCGCCTTCACGGCCGACATGATCCGCTCGATGGCCGAGAACCCGATCATCTTCGCGATGGCCAATCCCGATCCCGAGATCACGCCCGAAGAGGTCGCCCGCATCCGCGACGACGCCATCATGGCGACCGGCCGGTCGGATTACCCGAACCAGATCAACAACGTGCTCGGCTTCCCGTACATCTTCCGGGGCGCGCTCGACGTGCGCGCCACGACCATGAACATGGAGATGAAGATCGCGGCCGCGCAGGCGCTCGCCGAACTCGCCCGCGAGGACGTGCCCGACGAGGTCGCGGCCGCCTATCAGGGTGCGCGCCCGCGCTTCGGGCGCGACTACATCATTCCGGTGCCGTTCGATCCGCGGCTCATCTCGACGGTGCCGATCGCCGTCGCGCGCGCCGCGGTCGAGACCGGGGTCGCCCGGCGCGCGCTCGCCGACGAGGAGCGCTACCGCGAGGAGTTGCAGGCGCGGCGCGACCCGACCGCGGGCGTCCTGTCGCGAATCTTCGAGCGCGTGCGCAAGTTCCCGAAGCGTGTCGTCTTCGCGGAGGGCGAGGAGGAGCAGGTGATCCGCGCCGCGCTCGCCTTCGCGAACCAGGGTCTCGGCACGGCGATCCTGGTCGGGCGGGAGGATCGCGTCCACGCGACCGCGGAGGCCGCCGGCATCGAGATCGACCGCCGGGACGGGGTCGAGATCCACAATGCGCGCCTGTCGCGCCGCAACCGCGCCTATGCGGACTTCCTCTACGCGCGGCTGCAGCGGCGCGGCTACCTGTTCCGCGACTGCCAGCGCCTCATCAACCAGGACCGTAACCATTTCGCGGCCGCCATGGTGTCGCTCGGCGACGCGGACGCCATGGTGACGGGCGTGACACGGAACTACTCGGTCGCGCTCGAGGACGTGCGGCACGTCATCGACCCGAAGCCGGGGCATCGGCTCATCGGCGTCTCGCTGTGCCTGACCCGCTCCGGGCCGGTCCTCGTGGCCGATACGGCGATCACGGAGATGCCCGACGCGGCGGCGCTCGCCGAGATCGCGATCGAGGCGGCAGGCGCGGCGCGCCGGCTCGGCCTCGAGCCGCGGGTGGCGCTCCTCGCCTTCTCGACCTTCGGGCACCCGGAAGGGGAGCGCTCGCGGCACGTGCGCGAGGCGGTCGCGATGCTCGACGGGATGCGGGTCGATTTAGAGTATGACGGCGACATGGCGGCGGACGTCGCGCTGAATCGCGACCTGATGGCAGCCTACCCGTTCTGTCGCCTCTCGGGCCCGGCGAACGTGCTCGTCATGCCGGCCTTCCACTCGGCCTCGATCTCGACCCGGATGCTCCAGGAGCTCGGCGGCGCGACCGTCGTCGGCCCGCTCATCGTCGGGCTCGACAAGCCGGTGCAGATCGTCTCGCTCGGCGCGACCGATTCGGACCTCGTCCGCATGGCCGCGCTCGCGGGCTTCAATATCGGAGGCTGACGGCGCGCCGTCCGGCTCAGGCTCACGGAAGCCGGACGCGCCAGACCTGCAGGACGCCGCTCGGATCGAGCTCAGTGGCGGGCTCGAGCCAGGACGGGGCCGTCGCCCGACCCATCCCGAGCGCCGCGAGGAACGGGGTCGGCACGAGCGTTCCGGACCCGGCGCGGAGCATCGGCTCGCACAGGACGAGATAGTCGAACGGACGCGCGATCGCGGCGCCGCGAAGCTCCTCGGCCGAACCCCGCTCGCCAACGAGCACCATGCGCAGGCCCGCGAGATCGCGGTGGTAGGGCGCGGCAACGACGGCGTGGCGGGTTCGCAGCAGGATCGGCGGCCCGAGATTGAGGTCGGCGAGGACGAGGCCCGGCGGCAGGACGTCGAGCGCCCGGAGCGCCGCAGGCTCCGTGCAGCGGCGCCACGCCGTCCAGGCCGTGGGCGGCGGCGCCGCCCCCCCGAGGCCCGCGACCACGATGCCCCAGACGGTCCCGACCATGCCGAACGCCGCGAGCGCCGGGGCCAGGAGCGGCCGACCCTGGCTCGCGGCCGCGCATGTCCGGGCGGCCGCGATCCCGGCGACGAGCGGGACGAAGCTTGCCCCGATATAGGCGCCGCGCGCCTCGACGAGCGCGAGCAGCGTGCCCGGCCAGGCGAGCGTCGCGAGAAGCGCGAGGGTCCGGACCTCCGTGGACTCGCGGGATCGGAGAGCTGCCGCGGTCGCGTACAGGCTCGCGACGAGAAGCGGGGCGACGCCCGCGAACGCCTCGGCCGGGTTCGACGCAAGGCGCCGCGAGGCCGGCCACATCTCGAACACCTCGTCGAGCCAGGCCGAGCGGACGAGGTCGTCCATGCCGGCGAAGGGACCCGCCGCGCAGGCGGGATACATGAGGGCGAAGGCCGCCATGCCGCCGAGGCCCAGGCTCGCGGCCGCCGCGCCGCGTGCGGCCGGGCCGCTCAGCCGCTCGCCGAGGCCCGCGAGGACAGAGGTCGCGAGCGCGGCGCCCCCGGCGACGAGAAGCCAGGGCGGGGACAGGGCGTCGCAGGCCGGGACGGCCCAGCGGACCGGCGCCGTCTGGGCCAGGAAGAGCAGCGTCGCGGCGGCCCCGAAAGCCGTCCCGAAGCCGAGCAGCATCGGGAGCCGGCTCCGGCCTCGCCGGACCCACTCGGCGACGAGGAACAGCCCCGCCGCCGCCAGCACGGGCACGGTCTCGAGCCCGATCGCGAGCGAGAGCCCGGCGAGGGCTCCGGCGCAAGCGCCCGCGCGGGCCGGCCGCTCGCGGCCGCAGAGGCAGACCGTCATGCCAAGCACCGCGCAGACCTGCGCGTTGTGGTGGTCGATGCGGCCGTAGGCGAAGAGGCCGCCGAGCACCGGCGACTGCGTCGCGACCACGAGGCCGGCGAGGGCCGCGACATGGCCGAGGCGACCGCGCAGGAACGTCCAGACCAGGGCAAGGTAGAGGGCGAAGAGCAGCGGCGGCCACAGGGCGACGGTGAGGCCCTCCGCGGTGCCGCGCCCGACCAGCGGCGACAGGACGAGGATCAGCAACGCGAGCGGGAGATCGACGAGCCGCGACCAATGCGACGGGACGCCCTCGGGGGGCAGAAGCCGGTGCTGGACGTTGTCGAACCAACCCTGGCCGGCGAGGAGATCCCGCACGCCGACGAGGCGCATCACGTCGTCCGTGTCCGGCAGCCGAAGCTGCATGATCTCGGGCAGGCGGGCGGGGTGATAGGCGCCGGCGAGGCCGATCGCCGCCCAGATCCCGAGCGCCACTATGCCGGCGCGCCGGATCCGATCCGGCCGAATCACGGCGGCGCCGTCGATATTCGCCTCGATCGCCATCCGGGCGACCCTGCCAGCCCGGCGTGAAGCGGGAGTTAGCGCTTCCCGCGGTCGCGCGTCAGGCGCGCCGCGTGATCGCCCGCGCGATCTCGGCCGCGGCGCGTTCGCCTTCGAGGTACGCGCCGCCGACCGTCATGGCGCCGCCGCCTGCGCTCGCCTCGCCGGCGAACCAGATCCGGTCGCCGATCGGCCGCCTGAGCGCGATGCGGGCGCCCGCGCAGCCGGGCTTCGCGATCGAGTAGCCGCCCCGCGCCAGCGGATCGGACCACCAGCCGGCGAGCACCCCGGCCGCGACCGCGCCCGTGACGCGGCTTCCGAAGACCTTGGCCAGACGCTCGGTCACGGTCGCGACCGCCTCCCGCTCGCCGCTCTCGCAGACCGCGCGGGCGAAGTCGCCGCCGAGATAGGCGATCACGAGGTCGCGCCCGTCGGGCAGGGTCTCGAAGCTGATCGTGTCCCGCCCGCCCCCGAGATCGATGGCGTCCGACAGCGTCGTTGCCCCGAGCTTCGCCCGGTCGATCCGGAGCGCGATCTTCGTGTAGGCGCCCATCCGCAGCCCCTCGAGGGCGGTGCGGGTCTC
>JAFAPJ010000613.1 GCA_019247255.1 Methylobacteriaceae bacterium
CTCAACACCCATGACCGATGACGGCCGCCCGGCGGACCTGCCGCACGACCCTGACGCCCCCGGGACGGCGCACGCGCCTCGCGCGCTTCCCCCGTTCCTGTCGGCGCTCGATCCGGCCGTGCGCCAGGACGTCCTGTCCGGGCTCGAGCCGATCTCGGTGCCGGGCGGGCACGTTCTGTTCGAGGAGGGCGACCCGCCGGACGCGCTCTACGCGGTCGTCTCGGGGGCGCTCGGCATCTCGGTGCGGGACGTCGAGACGGGCGCGAGCCGGCGGCTCGCACGGGTCGGGCCGCCGGACACGGTGGGCGAGATGGCGCTCCTGTCGGACGCCCCGCATTCGGCGACCGTGACGGCTCTGCGCGACGCCCATCTCCTGCGCCTGTCGCGGGAAACGTTCGGGCGGCTGCTCGAGCGCCATCCGGCGATCGCCCTCTACTTCGCGCGGCTCCTCGCCGACCGGCTCCGCGCGAGCGCACGCCCGGCCGCGGGCCGCATTGCGAACCGGGCCGTGACCTTCGCGGTGCTTCCCTTGACGGACGGCGTGGACGCGACGGGCTTCGGGTACGATCTCGCAAGCGCGCTGGGCCCCGAGGCCCGCTGCCTCGCTGCCTGGCCCCCCGAGGCGGACGAAACCTGGTTCCACGAGACCGAGCGGACGCACGGCCAGGTGGTGTATGTCGGCCAGTCCGACCCGGGCTGGAGCCGACTCTGCCTTCGGCGCGCCGATCACGTGGTCTTCCTGGCGCGGGCGGGCGCGCCCCTTCTGCCCGATTCGGTTCTCGACGCGCCGCTCCGGCCCGACTGGACCCGGACGGACCTCGTGCTCGTGCAGGAGAACGGCGGTGGCCTTCCCCGCGCGCCGCACGCCTCGCTCGGGCCGCTCGCGACCTCGCTCGCCATGCATCTGCGGCCCGGCGAGCCAACGGATCGCCGCCGCGTGGCGCGGCTCGTCTCCGGCCAGGCGCTCGGCATCGTCCTGTCCGGCGGCGGCGCCCGCGGCTTCGCGCATCTCGGCGTGCTGAAGGCGCTGAGCGAGGCGGGCTACGAGTTCGACCATGTCGGCGGGACGAGCATCGGGGCGGTCGTGGCGGCCGGCTACGCGATGGGCTGGGGCGAGCGCGAATTGCAGGAGCGCATCATCGACGCGTTCGTGTCGGACCATCCGCTCAACGATTACACCGTGCCGATCGTCGCGCTGACCCGCGGCGCCAAGGTCGACGCGCGGCTCCGCCGGCATTTCGGATCGGCGGCCCTCGAGACCCTCTGGCTGCCGTTCTTCTGCATCTCCTCCAACCTCTCGAGCGGGTCCCCGCGCGTTCACCGGTCCGGCGACGTCGCGACCGCGCTCCGCGCGAGCGTCGCGATCCCGGGGCTCCTGCCGCCCGTTCTGGCGTCCGAGGGCGTGCTGGTCGACGGCGCGATGATGAACAACCTGCCGGTCGACGTCATGGCCGACATGGGCCGCGGCCGGGTGCTCGCGGTCGACGTCGCCGGCGACCTCGCCTTCCAGTCCGGCCCCGTGCGCCGGCCGCGCTGGTCGCGCTGGCTGCGCAGCGCCCTCGACATTCCGGACGCCATGCCGGGGATCGCCGCGATCCTGCTGCGCGCCGCGACCGTCTCGAGCGACGCGCAGGCCGCCATGACCCGCTCGCGCGCCTCCGTCGTGATCCGGCCGCCGCTCGCGGGCGTCGACCTGCGCTCCTGGCGCTCGCATGCGAGCATCGCGGCTCTCGGCTACGACTACGCCCGCCGGCTCATCGACATCGGGGCTTTCGAGCCGGGCGAGATGGACGCGCCGGCGCCGGGCCCGGTCTGACGGATCGCGCCCGGGCGGGCCTTATCCGGCCGGAGCGGCGGCGGCCGAGGCCGTGGCGCGGGCATGGCGCACGAGCGCCGCGAGGGCCGGCGAGTGCCGGCGGCCCGCGACGGTCGCGAGCGCGGTCCGGTGCCGGAAGGCGAGATCCGTCAGGCGACGGAAGGACAGGCCGTGCAGCGCCGCGAGCGGCTCCGGCACGATGGCGACGCCGAGGCCCGCGCGGGCGAGGCTCATCAGCCAGGCGCCGTCCTCGGCGCGATGGCGTTCCTGCCGGTGAAGCCCGCGGGCCTCCATCGCCCCTTCGAGCAGCGCCTCGTACCCGCAGGACGCCCGCACGAGCAGCGGCTCGGCGTCGAGCGCCTCGAGGGACAGCTCGTCGGTCCGGGCAAGCCGGTGACCGGGGCTGAACGCGACCACGAAGGGGTCGTCCCGCATCTCGTGAAGGTCGAACCGCTCCGGGAGCTCGCCGACCGGCGCCAGCACCGCGACGTCGATCCCTCCGGAGGTGAGGCGCTCCTCCACGGTCCCTTCCGAGGCGACCTCGACCCGGATCTCGAGCCCGGGCATGTCCCGCGACACGGCGGCGAGGAGGGGCGCGGCGAGCTCGGCCGACACCGTGTTGCAGGCCCCGACGCTGAGCTGGCCGGCCTCGCGCTTGTGGAAGCTCTGCGCCTGCTGCTTGGCGGCTTCCGCGGCGGCGAGCGAGGCCTGCAGATGGGGCAGCATCATCCGGCCGAGCTCGGTGAGATGGGTGTTCGAGCGCTCGCGACGGAACAGCGGCCCGTTCAGCTCCTCCTCGAGCTTCTGGATGGCACGGGTCAGGGACGGTTGGGCGACATGGAGGCGCTCGGCTGCCCGAGTGAAGTTCAAGAGCTCCGCGACCGCCAGGAAATACCGGACCTGGTGCATCTCCATCGCGTGTTCCCTGCCTCCCGCGGCCCGCCGCGCCGGCCCGATCCGCCTGGACCCGCGCCGGACCGTCTCGACCGATCCTTCCCTGCCCTTCCTGAACGCGGGTGGTCTGGGACGATCTTGCGGCCGGACGCACCGGACGCTCGCCCCATCGTCGCAGGCCGTCAGCCGCGAGCCGCCTCGGGAATGACGCGCGCGGCATCGATTCGATGCCGAAAAAGGTGTTCAGCGCGGGCCCGTGTCGCGAAACAATGCGTCGATGCTGAGCAGGGACCGAGCGATCATGGGGGAGATGTCCGGGCCGGGCGCCGGGGAGCCGACGGACCGCATGCCCGCCGAGGCGACGCCATTCGGCCAGACGGTGCTCGTCCTGCAGGGCGGCGGCGCGCTCGGCGCCTATCAGGCCGGCGTCTACGAGGCGCTGCACGAGGCCGGGCTCGAGCCGGACTGGGTGATCGGGACGTCGATCGGTGCGATCAACGCCGCGCTGATCGCCGGCAACGCTCCCGAGGCGCGGCTCGAACGGCTCCGGCGTTTCTGGCGCGAGGTGGGCCACAACCCGCTCGCGCAGCTCGCCGCCGCGCTGCCCTGGCTCGGCGCCGCCGGTGCGAATGCCGTCACGATCGCCGGCGGAGTGCCGGGCTTCTTCGAGCCGAACCCCTCGGCTTGGTTCGGCCCTTTCCACCCCGCCGGACCCGAGCACGCCTCCTACTACGCGACGAGCGCGCTCGAGCGGACGCTGGCGGCTCTGACCGAGCCCGCGCGGCTCAATGCCGGAACGCCGCGGCTGACGATCGGGGCCGCGAACGTCGCGACCGGGCAGATGCGCTACTTCGATTCCCGCCGCGAAGCCCTGTCGCTCCGGCACGTCCTAGCCTCGGGCGCGCTGCCGCCGGCCTTCCCGGCCATCCGCATCGACGGAACGCTGTACTGGGACGGCGGCATCCTCTCGAACACGCCCGTCGAAGCCGTGTTCGACGACGATCCCCGCGTGAGCGCACGCGTCTTCACGGTCCATATCTGGAACCCCGC
>JAFAPJ010000110.1 GCA_019247255.1 Methylobacteriaceae bacterium
GCACTTGCGCGCCGGGAGCACGACCTTCTCGGCCATGCCGCCCCACCCCGTCGAAGCCAGCACGCGGTCACCGATGGCGAGACCGCTGACGCCCTCGCCCAGGCGGTCGATCGTGCCGGAGGCCTCGGCCCCTGGAGCGAAGGGGCGCGCGGGCTTGAACTGGTACCGGTCCTCGATGATCAGCGAATCGGGGTAGTTCACCCCGACGGCCGCCACCTTGAGCCTTACCTCGCCGGGCCCGGGCTCCGGCTCGGGCACGTCCTGGAGGACGAGGGTCTCCGGTCCTCCGGGCGCGAGGCTCAGCAAGGCTTTCATCACGTCTCCCGCGGGGTCTGGCCGGCAGCTCGCCGCCTCGCGGGCATTCTCCGCGGCGGGGAGGCCGGACGCAATCCGAAGGAGGTCCGGCGCGGCGTGGGAACGCCGCTCCGGGTCAGCTCAGATGCGCGTTCAGGTGCTTGTTCATTTCGAACATCGTGACCTTGTCGGTCCCGAACACCTTCTTCAGCTTGTCGTCCGCCAGGATCTCGCGTCCGTTCTTCGGGTTCTGAAGCTTGTGGGACTTGATGTATTCCCACACCTTCGAGACGACCTCCGTGCGCGGCAGCGGCTTGGTGCCGACCACGGCGCCGAGCTCCTTCGAGGGCGTCATCGGCTTCATGAGGGCCGGGTTCGCCTTCCGCTCGGTCTTGGGCGCGGCGGCTTTCGCGGCTTTGGGGGCGGCGGCCTTGGCAGCCGTGGTCTTCGTCGCCGTGCTCTTCTTGGGGGCCGCAGCAGTCGTCTTCGCGGTGCTTGCCGCCTTGGCGGCCGGAGCCGACTTCGCGGGCTTGGCTTCCTTGGCCATCCACGATCTCCTTATGTGACGGAATCATTCCGTCACCTTGAGCCTTGGGGTCAGGCCGGAAGGTCGTCAACGCCTGCGCTGTACTTCTCTGTGTAAATTCGGCTCTCGACCGGTTTTCGAGGCGCGACGAGGCTGAAACAGGGCGAATAAAGCGCTTCCCCGCCCCGGCGTACAGGCAGCCCGCCTCAGATCTCGCGGTAAAGGATGAGGATCGCGCCGATGAGCGCGAGGCAGAATGGCCAGATCCAGCTCATCGCGCGCTGCAGCCGCGCGTCGGTGCCGGGATCGAGACGCAGCTCCAGCCACCGCGACCAGCCCGCAAGGACCGCGAGGAGTGCGATCGGCGTGTGAGTCAGCTCGATGAGGAGCTGATCCTTCACGTTCGAGATCGTGTGCTGGTGCGTGAGGAGGAAAGCGCCGCCGACCGCGCACATCACGGGAAAGACGAGCGGCGACCATCCGCTTCGCAAGCGCTCGCGCCGCACGCGCCATTCAAACAGGGCAAATCCCACGATGAGCAGCACGAAGAATCGGTGCTGCACCGTCTCGACGTCGCGAAAGCTCTCAACGAGGCCCTGGCTGCCGAGCGGCCAGGCGTCGGGATCGGCCCTGACGGCCAGGAACGCGCCGAGCCCCAGGAAGATAAGCGGCCAGTGGCGGGCCGGTCGCCATCCCGCCTGGTCGAGGATCGCCAGGATGCCGATCAGGAGGACGAAGAGCCCCGCCCAATGGTGATTGTATTCCGACCAGGCGATGTCGGCGGCGTTGCGGGGCGGCGCTTCGCCCGAGCCCGGGATGAAGGCGCGTGACGGCTTATCGCGCTCGCGCGCCGCCTCCGCATCGAGCTGCGCCTGGAGCCGCGTCTTGGCGAGCTCGTCATGCCCGGGCGAGACCAGGCGCGGCATCTGGGGCGTGTTGCGGGCGACGATCTCGGCCCAGCTGACGCGATCCTCCCTGAGGTCGATCGCGGGCGGCACGGACGTGAGCGAGGCCGCCGCGAAGAAGATCGTGAAACCGATGCCGATCTCGGCCTCGGCGAAGCGGCGCATGCGGCCGATGGGCGTCGCCGGCGCGGTGCGAAGCCGCTCGACGAGCAGCAAGTTCCCGAGCCCAAGGAGCAGGAGGAGGCCGAACATCGCGACCTTGGCGCCCACCATCACGCCGTAGGCCGTGCCGTAAACTCCTCCCCAATCCCCGATATAGCGGAGCGACATCACGGTTCCGCTCGCCAGGAGCGCCGCGACGCCGACCATCGACATGCGCGAGAAGCGGGCCCCGACGCGGCGCCAGGCCGGGCCGTCGGAAAGGCGTGCGAGGGCGAGGACGAAGACCGGGATGCCGCCGATCCAGAGCGCCGCGCCGAGCTGATGCGCGAAACCGGCGCCGAGAAGCAGAGGCCGGCCGTCCATGCGCGCCGCGGCATGGGTCGTGAGCGTCGCGGCGGCGAGGATCGTGACGGAGAGCACGACCAAGGCGGAGGCAGCCGTCTCGCGCCCGCGTCGGACGAGGAGCCCGGCGAGGAGGAGCGCGGCGCCGGCCTTGACCAGGCCCGCGAGGACGAATTGCGCGTCGAGGAGGCTGGCGACCGGTACGCTGAGCGTCGCGACGACCGCTGCGGCCTTGAGGCCGACATGCGAGGCCTCGGCCCCGACGAGCGCAAGCGCGCCCCAGGCTGCGACCCGGCCGACGGAGGCCGCGAGACGCGGCCCGTCGACGCCGATCTCGCCCGCGAGCGGCCGGGCAAGAAGGACGAGGAACAGCGTGCCGCCGACCGCGATCGCCTGGGCCACCGTGACGAGACCGTCGACGACGACGCTCAGGTAGCCGAACAGGTCGGTCAGAAGCTCCATGCGGTCAGGCCGTCACGGAAAAGGCGACCTCACCGCGCGTGAGATGCCCGTCGACCGCGAGGACCTGCCAGCGCAGCGTGTATGCGCCGGGCCGGAGCTCCACGTCGGCGTCGATCACGTCCGGCGCGCTCCCGTTCGCGATCACGAGCAAGCGGGTCGCGCCGTCCGATGCGACGAGCCTGAGCTGCGACCGCGCATGGTCGATGCGGCTGTTGAAGCGCAGGTGCAGCGCCGTGCGACCGGCCGCGACGGTCCCGCCGGGCCGTGGGACGCTTTCGATCAAGATGGCATGGGCCCAGGCCGAACGGCCGGCCGTAACCGCGCTCGCCGCCGCGGCCGCTCCGAATACGATCAGGGCGCGCCGCCGCACCAGCCCCTCCCTCGGGACGCCTTCGTTTTCACAGCTCGGCTGTCACTTGCAGGCTCTTCTGTCCATCGCGGTGATCCGCCGCACGAGGCGGGTCCGACTCGGCCGCCCGAGCGGTTGTTTCGATTTAGAGTTACTCTAAGCTACTGACGTAACTGGTTTTTTTGTTGCGCTGGCAGCCCCGGACGTGCTTTGCGGTTTCGCGTCGCGCCGTTGCGGGACCGCTGCTCTGCCCGTCGAGGACCGTTCATGATGCGTCTCAGCACCACTCTCGCACGCGGCTTCGCCGGCCTTGCCTGCCTGGCCGCGTCGGGCGCGTTCGCCGAGGGCGTCGTGAACGTCTACACCAACCGCGAGCCCGGCCAGTACTCGGCGACGCTCGACGAGTTCACCAAGGCGACCGGGATTAAGGTCAACGCCATCTTCTCCGAGCAGGGCCTCGCCGAGCGCATCGCGGCCGAGGGCGACAAGAGCCCGGCCGACGTTCTCATTACGGTCGATATCGGTCGCCTGCAGCAAGCGGTCGATCTTGGCGTCGCCCAGCCCATTCGCTCGGAGATCGTCGCGGCGGCCGTGCCGGCGAACCTGCGCGACGATCAGGGCCTCTGGACCGCGCTCTCGATGCGGGCCCGGACGATCTACACCGCGGTCGACCGCGTGAAGGACACCGCGCTCACCTACGAATCGCTCGCCGACCCCAAGTGGAAGGGCAAGGTCTGCACCCGCTCCTTCCAGCATCCCTACAACATCGGTCTCACCGCGGCGATGCTCGTCAAGCACGGTGAGGCGCAGACCAAGTCCTGGCTCGAAGGCGTCAAGGCGAACCTCGCCAAGAAGCCGTCCGGTGGCGACCGCGACGTGGCCAAGGACATCGCGGCCGGGATCTGCGACGTGGGGCTCGGCAATTCCTACTACGTCGGCCTGATGGCGAACGGGAAGAACCCGGATCAGCAGGCCTGGGCGAAGGCCATCCGCCCGGTCCTGCCGACCTTCGAGGGCGGCGGCACGCACATCAACGTCTCGGGCGCGGTCGTCGCCAAGCATGCGCCGCACCGCGACAATGCGATCAAGCTCATCGAGTACATGGTGTCGCCCGGCGCGCAGCACGTCTTCGCCGACGTCAACTACGAATATCCGGTCCGGGCAGGTGTGCCGGTAAATGGCCTCATCTCCTCTTTCGGGGAGCTGAAGCCCGACCTGATGTCGGTCTCCGACGTCGCCCGCGCCCGCAAGCGCGCGAGCGAGCTCGTGGACGAGGTCGGCTTCGATCGCTGACGTGAGGGTGAGACGCGCTCGGAGAATGCGAGGGTGAGGCGGCGAGGTCTCGAGGGCGTCGCGATCGGACTGGACAGGCGCGTCCCGGTCGCGTCCGGGCTGGCGGCGCTCGTCGTCGCGGCGCCGCTCGCATCTCTCGTCCTGACCGCCCTGTCAGGCGGGACCGAAGCGCTGACGAGCCTCGTCGCGACCGTCCTGCCTGCAGCGCTCAAGGACACGGTGCTGCTCCTCCTCGGCGTCGCGCTCGTCGCGGGGTCGATCGGCACCGTTGCGGCCTGGCTCGTCACGACCTTCAGCTTCCCGGGCTCACGCGCGTTCGCCTGGCTGCTGCCCCTGCCGCTCGCCGTCCCGACCTACGTGACGGCGCTCGTCTACGTGGAGCTTCTGGACGCCGCCGGCCCGGTTCGCAGCGCGTTGCGCGCGCATCTCGGGCGCGCGGTGGCGGATGGGGGGTTCCCGGAGGTGCGCTCGCTCGGGGGCTGCATCCTCCTCATGTCCTTCGTGCTCTACCCCTACGTCTTCGTGGCCGCCCGGGCCGCCTTCCTGTCCCGC
>JAFAPJ010000118.1 GCA_019247255.1 Methylobacteriaceae bacterium
GGCCTGGGGCAGGTAGGCGAGCCGCCGCCCGCCATCCGCGACCGTCACGCGCCCGCCGAGCGGCCGCAAGGCGCCCACGATGCCCTTGAGCAGCGTCGACTTGCCGGCGCCGTTCGGTCCGACGATCGCCGTGAGGCTGCCCGGCGCGATGACGCCGGACAGGTGGTGCACGGCCGGGCGCCGGTCGTAGCCGAGCGTCAGGTCGTCGAAGCGGATCGCGGCGCCGCTCACCGGATCGCCCAGAGGACGAGCGCCCAGATGCCGGCGACGACGACGCCCGCGCCGGCGAGTCGCGCCCTCGCGGAGGTGCGCAGGAGGGAGAAGCCCGACATACGCAACACTATAACATTTCATTCCGGGTTCTGCCAGGGTCGTCGCGGGGGCCGGCGGTCGCGAACCTGCGCGTTGCCGGGGCGTTGAGACGAGGAGAGGAATTCCCGATGAGCGACCCCCGCACGATCCCGACGGGACCCTACGACCCTCAGCCCTCGATCCCGGATCCGGCCCCGTCGCCCGTCGCGCCGGGTCATGGGCCGCTCGAGATCCCGGCCGCGCCGAGCCGCGAGCCGATCGGCGTCCCGGCGCCGGATCCCGATCGCGGGCCGAGCCCGGGGGCGCCGACGCCCGCGCCCTCGATCCCGTCCGACCCGCAGCCGCGGGCCTAAGCGCCACGGCTGCGCCTGGAGGCCGCCTCCCGGATGAGCTAAGCCGGCGCGATGCCGGACGACCGCCTTCCTGAGCTCCTTTCGGCGGCGCGCGCCGCCCGCTCGCGCGCTTACGCGCCGTATTCGGGCTACCAGGTCGGCGCCGCGATCCTGTCCGCCGCCGGCGGGGTGCATGCCGGCTGCAACGTCGAGAACGCCGCCTATCCGGTCGGGACCTGCGCGGAGGCGGGCGCCCTCGCCGCCATGGTGGCGGCCGGCGACCGACGGATCGCCGCTGTCCTCATCGTGGCGGACGGGCCCGCGCTCGTCGCGCCCTGCGGCGCCTGCCGGCAGCGCCTGCGCGAATTCGCTTCGGACGATGCGCCCGTCCATCTCGCGGATGCCTCGGGCGTCCGGCGAACCGTGAGCGTCGGCGAGCTTCTGCCGCTCGCCTTCGGGCCTGACACCCTCGCTGGCCGGGAGCACGCCGGGTGAACGATCCGCTCGTGACCGCCGCGCTCGGAGCGCTGGCCGGACGAGGCGTCGATGCGCCCTTCGACCTCGCGATCGTTCTCGGATCGGGTCTCGGCGCCGTCTCGGAACGACTCGAGACGGTGACCCGCATTCCGTATGCCGAGCTGCCCGGGATGCCCGCGACTTCGGTGTCCGGTCATCGCGGCGCGCTGGCCTGGGGGCGGCTCGCGGGCCGCCGCGTCCTCGTCTTCGAGGGTCGGGCGCATCCCTACGAGACCGGTCGCGCTGACGCGATGCGCCCGGCCCTCGCGCTCGTGGCGGCGCTCGGGCGGCCGCCCGTCCTCCTCACGAACGCGTCCGGCGGCATCCGGGACGATCTCGTCCCCGGCACGATCGCGGCGCTCTCCGACCACATCGCGATCGGGGCGGCGAACCCGCTCTGGGGCGAGCGGGACGAGCGCCGCTTCGTCCCGATGGGGGACGCCTACGACCCCGCCCTGCGGCTGCGGCTCGCGGAGGCCGCGGCGGCGCTCGGGATGGAGCTGCCGGAGGCCGTGTACATGTGGTTCCCCGGCCCGAGCTTCGAGACGCCGGCCGAGATCAGGGCCGCCCGGGCGCTCGGCGCGGACCTCGTCGGCATGTCGACCGTGCCCGAGACCATCCTGGCGAGGTTCCACGGCCTGCGCGTTGGCGCGCTTTCGGTGGTCACGAACCGTGCGGCCGGGCTCGGGGGCGCGCCCTCCCACGCGGAAACGAAGCGGGAAGCGGCGCTCGCGGCCGACCGGCTCGCCGGCCTCGTCGGGGCCTTCGCGGCGAGGATCGGAAGGGGGGCCGGACGATGACCTTCCTGCCGCAGGAGGTCATCCGCGCGAAGCGGGACGGCCGCGCGCTCGCCCCGGCCGAAAGCGACGACTTCGTCACGGGCCTC
>JAFAPJ010000129.1 GCA_019247255.1 Methylobacteriaceae bacterium
TGCCGTCATAACCGAAGCGCCGGGTCTTCAGGATCGCAGGCGCCCCGATGACCTCGAGCGCCCGGGCGAGGTCCGCCTCGCTGTCGACGGGTCGGAAAGGGGCGGTCGGGATGCCGAGCCCGGCCACGAAGCTCTTCTCGGCGAGCCGGTCCTGGGCGGTCGCGAGCGCCCGCGGGTCGGGCCAGAGCGGGGCGAGCGCCGCCACGACCTCGGCCGTGCGGGCCGGGACGTTCTCGAACTCGTAAGTCACGACCGCGACCGATCGGGCGAAGGCGGCGAGCGCCGCTTCGTCCTCGTACTCCGCGACCGTCCGGTATGCCGCGACGTCGAAAGCCGGGCTGTCCGGGTCCGGGCAGAAGATATGCGTCCGAAGCCCGAGCCCGGCCGCCGCGAGGGCCAGCATGCGGCCGAGCTGGCCGCCGCCGAGGATCCCGATCGTGGCGCCGGGCGCGACCGGCATCGTCTCAGCCATCGTCGGACGGCATCTCGGCGACGGCGTCCGTCCGCTCCCGCCGCCAGGCAGCGAGGCGGTCCGCAAGCGCCTCATCGGAGAGCGCCAGGATCGCGGCCGCGAGGAGCGCCGCGTTGACGGCGCCGGCCCGGCCGATCGCGAGCGTGCCGACAGGGATCCCGGCCGGCATCTGAACGATCGATAGGAGGCTGTCCTGGCCTGACAGCGCCTCCGACCGGACCGGCACGCCGAGCACCGGCAACGTCGTGAGCGACGCCACCATCCCGGGCAGATGCGCCGCGCCGCCGGCTCCCGCGACGATCACCTTGTAGCCCTCGTCTCGGGCCCCTCTCGCGAAGGCGTAGAGCCGCTCGGGCGTGCGGTGCGCGGAGACGATGCGCTCGTCATGCGCGATCCCGAGCGCGTCGAGCGTCTCGGCCGCGTGCCGCATGGTCGCCCAGTCGGATTGGCTGCCCATGATGACGGCGACGAGCGGTGGCATAGGGCGCGGCGTCTCGGTCAGGCGATGATGTCGGGCGTGAGCTGGTCCTCGATGAACGAGATCCGGTCCCGCAGGACGAGCTTGCGCTTTTTCAGCCGTTGGATCTGCAGCTGGTCGCTGACCACGACCTGCTCGAGAGCATCGATCGCGCTGTCGAGGTCCCGATGTTCTTGCTTGAGGCGCGAGAGTTCGGCCTTCAGCTCGGCCAGGCCGTCATCGTCCTCGTCGAAAGCCATCAAGTCAGTCCGGAGCGGGCCGCAAGCTCGGCAGGATCATGCGCGTCGGCCGGATTGGCAGCAAGCCGCGCCCGTCGTCAAGGCGAGCCGGCTTGTCACAGGTTTGCCATGATTGAGGTTCGCAATCCGCTCCGTCAGCAGGAAGAGGAGACCGGAATGCCGCTCCAGAATCACCTGTCCGAGCTCGAGCGTAAGCACCAGGCGCTCGAGCGCGAGATCCAGGCCGCCGTCTTGAGCCCGGCCGTGGACGATCTCCGGCTCGCTGAACTGAAGCGTCGCAAGCTCCAGCTGAAGGACGAGATGAACCGGCTCAAGCGGCCGCTTCACTAAGAGTCCGCGCCCTCGCCGGCCTCGCCCGGCGCGGCGGACCCTCACGCGGCCGGATCGCTGCCGTCGAGACCGAGCGCCTGCCGGACGGCCTCGACGCCCTTCTCGGCGCCGCGCTCCTGGTCCCGCAGCCGGCGAATGTAGCCCGTGAATTGCGGGGGCAGGCCGTCGTCGCCGAGATAGGCCGGCTTATCGCCGGTCTCGGTCAGGGTTGCGCGAAGCTTGCGGCCGAGATGCTCGCGCACCTCGTTCGGCAGGCTCGCCCGGTCACGGCCCCCGTCCGGGCCGTCGCCGCTCTCCGTCCCGCTGTCCTGCATCCCGACCTCCCGCGGCCAACGCCGATCGCCTGCCCGCGGTTGCGTGTCCACGCCTAGCTCACGAGGCCGAGCCAGTCGCGCAGGAGATAGTTCGCGATCGCCATCGGGGGCGGAGTGATGAGGCCGTCCGGGTGCCGGCGCTCGAGCATGAGCCGCACCTCCGCGCGACCGAACCAGCGCGCATCCTCGAGCTCGGTTTCGTCGCGGCGGATCACGTCGTCCAGCGCCTCCGCCCGGCAGCCGATCATCAGCGAGGACGGGAAGGGCCAGGGCTGGGATACGACGTAGCCGACGGCGCCGACGGTGATCCCGGCCTCCTCCTTGACCTCGCGGCGCACGGCGTCCTCGAGCGTCTCGCCCGGCGAGATGAAGCCGGCCAGGCAGGAATAGGAGCCGGCCACGAAGCGGCGCTGCCGGCCGAGAAGGCAGAGGTCGCCGCGCGCCACGAGCATGATCGCGACCGGGTCGGTCCGGGGAAAATGCTGCGTGCCGCAGCGGGTGCAATCGCGCCGGAGCCCTCCGGCGGACGGCACGGTCCCGGCGCCGCAATGGGCGCAGAAGCCGTGGCGCGCATGCCAGGAGAGCAGCGACTTCGCTTGGGCCAGGATGCCGAGCTCGTCCGCGGGGACGAGACCGGAAACCGCGATCGTGCGCAGGTCGACCGCCCTGAAGCCGCGGCCGGCGAGGGCTCCCTCGGCCGCGCCCTCGCCCGTCTGGGTGGCCGCGACAGGCCGTCCGTCGAGGCTGCCGAGCGCGACGAGCGTCGCGTCAGGTGTCAGCGCGAGGCTTTCGACCGGAAGGAGCCCCGTCCCGGCCTCCTCCGGTCCGGCCAGGAGCACGAGTTCGCCCGCGAGCGCGACCGCGAGCCCGCCAGGTTGCCGGACGCGTCGCAGGTGATCGTCGGGATCCGTCTCGAGCTCGCTGCGGACGAGCGCGTTGCGCACGAAGCCGAGCCCGTCCGGCGTGCCCCGTTCCCTCATGGCGTCCCTCACAACTGCGCGAAAAGCGCTCCGGCCCGCTCCGCGAGCGCGGCGGCGGCATGCGCGGGGTAGGGCCGGCGCTCGCCCGCGCCCCAGACGGGACCGGGCCAGGCCGGATCGGAGCGGAAGCGTCCGACCACATGGAGGTGAAGCTGCGGCACCGCGTTGCCGAGCGCCGCGACGTTGACCTTGTCCGGCCGGGCGAGCTCCAGCATCACGCGCGTCGCGAGCCGCCATTCGCCCATCACGGCCGCGGCCTCCTCCTCCGCGATGTCCGACAGCTCCTGGAGACCGGCGCGGCGCGGGACCAAGATGAGCCATGGAAAGCGGGAATCGTCCATCAACCGCACGGTCGAGACCGGGAGATCCCCGACCGGGATGGTATCGGCCTCGAGCCGGGGATCGAGCAGAAAGTCGGTCATCGCGACCGCTCTACGCCGTCCCGGACCGGGATGCGACCTCCGCGACGCGGCGCGCTCCCGCCGCCGCCGGCGAGACCAGCCGCCGGGCGACTATCGGCGGCGCAGCGCGAACCAGGTCCGGCGCGGGCGCGGCCGAGCGGGTGGATCCCGGGGCGGCGTCGGCGCGAAGCTCACGACGTCGCCGCCGACCGCGACGACCCGTACGAGCTCCTCAAGGCTCCGGTCCGCGACGCCGGTCAGGCGCACCGGTTGTCCGGCTCGAGAAGCCTCCGCCGCGAGCCGGACGAGCTCGGGCAGGGTCTTGCGGCCCGCATCCACGACCAGCACGTCCCCCGGACGGGCGAGATCGAGGGCCGGCACGATCTGGTCAGGCACAGGCAAACTCCCGAACCGTCAAGCTTCACTTCGCACAATGCGGGCCAGGATTCGGAGTTCCGCGTCCGAGTTCGTCCTGAACCGAACCGCCTGCGCGCGGCCGAGCTGGCCGGGCGCCTCGCTTGCCAGCGGGTCGGCGAGCGCTCATATGTCCGTCGGGAGGTTGGCGGGGGACGTTTCACTCGCCAACCGGGTCAGGTCCGGAAGGAAGCAGCCCTAACGAGACCGAGCGGGTTCTTGTCCAACCTCCCACCTTTCGGGGCGCGCCGCCGGGCCGCGCCGCTTCGGCATCCATGACCGACACGCCTATCGAGCCGTCCGGCGCGGACGAGCCGAGCTTCTTCGGCGCCGATCCCGCGAAGCCGGTCGCGTCGGCTCCCGCCGCCTACCGGGTGCTCGCCCGCAAATATCGTCCGCAGACCTTCGCCGATCTGATCGGCCAGGAGGCCCTGGTCAGGACGGTGACGAACGCCTTCGCGGCGAACCGCATCCCGCAGGCCTGGATGCTGACCGGCGTGCGCGGGGTCGGCAAGACGACGACGGCCCGTATTCTCGCGCGCGCGCTGAACTACGCGCCTGGGCCGGAGGGCGGCGTGCCGGGCCCGACGGTCGAGATGCCGGTGCTCGGCCTCCATTGCCGAGCCATCATGGAATCGCGCCACGTCGACGTGCTCGAGATCGACGCGGCCTCCCATACGGGGGTCGACAACATCCGCCAGATCACGGACGCGGTGCGCTACGCACCGGTGGAGGCCCGCTACAAAGTCTACATCATCGACGAGGTGCATATGCTCTCGCCGGCGGCCTTCAACGCGTTCCTCAAGACGCTGGAGGAGCCGCCGCCGCACGCCAAGTTCGTGTTCGCCACGACCGAGATCAGGAAGGTCCCGGTCACGATCCTGTCCCGCTGCCAGCGCTTCGACCTCCGCCGGGTCGAAACGGGCGTGCTGACGCGTCACCTTGCCCGCATCTGCACGGCCGAAGCGGTCGAGGCGGAGGAGGAGGCGCTCGCCGTCATCGCGCGCGCGGCCGAGGGCTCCGTCCGGGACGCGCTGTCCCTCCTCGATCAGGCGGTCGCGCACGGGGCCGGTCGGGTCGCGGCCGCCTCCGTCCGCGAGATGCTGGGCCAGGCGGATCGCGGCCAGGTCGTCGCGCTCTTCGAAGCCGCCATGCGGGGGGACGTCCCGGCGAGCTTCGCGCTCCTGCGCCGGGCCTGGGAGGGCGGCGCCGATCCGGGCCAGATCCTCATCGACCTCGCGGCCTTCACGCATCTCGTGACGCGGGTGCGCCACGTGCCGCAGGCCGCGTCGGATCCGGCACTGACCGAGACGGAGCGGCTCCGCGCGACCGAGTTCGCCTCGGCGCTCTCGGTCGGTACCCTGTCGCGCGCTTGGCAGATCCTCCTGAAGGCCATCCCCGAGGTCGCGGGGTCCGGCCAGCCGCTCGCGGCGGCCGAGATGGCGCTCGTGCGCCTCGCCTATGCGGCCACGCTTCCAGGACCCGAGGAGGCGATCCGTGTCCTACGCGGCGCGGAGCCGCGGGCCCGGGAGGCGGGCCCGGCTGCTGCGCCTTCCCTCGCGCCCGGCCCGACGCCGGTCGCGCTCTCCGGCGGAGGCGCCTCGGCCATGCGTGCGCCCGACCCGGCGCCCCGCGCGGCGCCGGCCGCCGGTCCCGAGCCGATCCGGCTCGCGCGGTTCGAGGACGTCGTGGCGCTCGCCCGCGAGAACCGGGAGATCGGCCTCGTGACGGCGCTCGAGACGGCGGTGCGGCTCGTGCGCTTCGAGGACGGGCATATCGAGCTCGCCCTGGCGGAGGGCGCGCCGCGCACGCTCCCCAACGACCTCGCCCGCGTCCTGGACGCCTGGACGGGGCGGCGCTGGATCGTGGCGCTGTCCTCGGAGGGAGGCGCCCCGACGCTCGCCGAGGCGCGCCGGCAGCGCGAGAGCGAGCGGCGCAGCGACGCCGTCGCGCATCCGCTCGTTCAGAGCGTGCTCGCCTCCTTTCCAGGCGCCACGATCGTCGAGGTGCGTGACCGCGTGCCGTCGCCCGACACCGAGCCGGCCTTGCCGGCACCGGACGCCGATCCCGAGGAGACCCGAGAGGACGAGCCATGAAGGACATCATGGGGCTGATGAAGCAGGCCCAGGCGCTGCAGCAGAAGATGGCGGACGCCCAGGCCGAGCTCGAGACGCTCGAGGTCGAGGGCGCGTCGGGAGGTGGGCTCGTCTCGGTCAAGGCGAACGCCAAGGGTCAGGTCAAGGCCGTCCGCATCGATCCCTCGCTAGCGGTGCCCGACGAGGTCGAGATCCTGGAAGACCTCATCGTCGCGGGGCTGAACGACGCGCGGGTCAAGGCCGAGCGGCTGACGGCCGAGCGCATGGGCGAGCTCACCCGCGGGCTGCCCCTGCCGCCCGGCTTGAAGCTGTTCTGATCCGGCCCCCTCCGCCATGGCCCAGGCCGTCGCCGGCCCCGAGATCGAGCGCCTGATCCAGCTCCTCGCCCGTCTTCCCGGGCTCGGGCCGCGCTCCGCCAGGCGCGCCGCGCTTCATCTCATCGGGCGTCCGGAGCAGCTCCTCGGGCCGCTCGCGGACGCCATGCGGGTCGCGACGGAGCGCATCGTCACCTGCGGGGCCTGCGGGAACGTCGATACCTGCGACCCCTGCACCGTGTGCCGCGATCCCGGTCGCGACCCGTCGATCATCGTGGTGGTTGAGGGCGTTTC
>JAFAPJ010000346.1 GCA_019247255.1 Methylobacteriaceae bacterium
AAGGCCCGGGCGAGCCGCGCCACGGTCGCGCGCCTTCCCTCCTTACCGCTGCCCGTCATCGCGCGGGCCCGAGACGGGCGTTTCTTCGTCATCGGCCGCCGGACACCTCATGGGGTGCTCGTGGGCGAGGCAGGCGGAGCGCCGACCCCCTGGTCGCTCGAGAAGCTCGCGGAGAACTGGTCGGGCGAAATCGTCTACGTCGCGCGCCGCGACCGTGGCACGAGCGAGACCCGGACCTTCGGCCTCAGCTGGTTCCTGCCGGTGATGCGCCGCTTCGGCCGGATCCTGACCGAGGTCCTGGTGATCTCGGTCTTCATCCAGCTGCTCGCGCTCGTGGCCCCGCTGTTCACCCAGGTGGTGATCGACAAGGTGCTGGTGCATCGCGGGCTCACGACGCTTGAGGTGCTGGTCATCGGCCTCCTGGTCGTGAACGTCGCCGACGTTCTTCTGAATTGGCTGCGGACCTACGTGTTCGCGCACACGACGAGCCGCATGGACGCGATGCTCGGCTCGCAGCTCTTCCGGCACCTGCTCGCCCTGCCGATCGGCTATTTCGAGAGCCGAGCGACCGGTCAAACGGTGGCGCGGCTGCGCGAGCTCGAGAACGTTCGCCAGTTCATCACGTCCTCCGCCCTGACCCTCGTCATCGACGTCGTGTTCGGGTTCCTGTTCCTGGCCGTGATGGCCTGGTACAGCCTGACCCTGACGCTCGTCGTCGCGGCCTCCATCCCTTGCTACGCGGCTCTTTCGGTCCTGATTACGCCGGCCCTGAAGGCTCGGGTGCAGGACAAGTTTCAACGCGGCGCCGCGAACCAATCCTTGCTCGTCGAGAGCCTGGCGGGCGTCCAGACCCTGAAGGCCATGGCGGTCGAGCCGCAGGTCCGCAACCGCTACGAGGAACAGCTCGCGGCCTATATCGGGTCGGCCTTGCGCGTCGTAACGCTGGGTGCCGCCGGCTCGCAGCTCGTCGCCCTCGTGAACAAGGTGACGACCGCGGCCCTCCTCTGGTTCGGGGCGCAAGCGGTGATCGGCGGTACGCTGTCGATCGGCGAGTTCGTCGCCTTCAACATGCTCGCCGGCCAGATCAGCGGACCGGTGCTGCGGCTCGCGCAGCTCTGGCAGGACTTCCAGCAGTTCCGGTTGTCGATGGAGAGGCTCGGCGACATCGTGAACACGCCGGTCGAGCCCGGCAGCACCGGCGTGAAGCAGAGCCCTCCGCCGCTCCGCGGGCACATCCGGTTCGAGCGTGTCGGCTTCCGGTACCGCCCGAGCGGCCCCGAGATCCTGCGCGACCTGACGCTCGAGGTGCGACCCGGCGAAGTTGTCGGCATCGTCGGGCGATCGGGGTCCGGCAAATCGACGCTGACGAAGCTTCTCCAGCGGCTCTACAGCCCCGAGAACGGCCGGGTGGTCGTCGACGGCATCGATCTCGGCCTTCTGGATCCATCCTGGCTCCGCCGGCAAATCGGCGTCGTTCTCCAAGAGAACGTCCTTTTCAACCGGACCATCCGCGAGAACATCGCGCTCGCCGATCCGTCCGCGCCGCTCGAGCCCGTCCTGCGGGCCGCGCAGCTCGCCGGCGCCCACGACTTCATCACTGAGCTGCCGCAGGGATACGACACGGTCCTCGAGGAGCGGGGCGCGAACCTGTCCGGCGGACAGCGGCAGCGCATCGCGATCGCGCGGGCGCTCATGACGAACCCGCGGATCCTGATCTTCGACGAGGCGACGAGCGCGCTCGACTACGAGAGCGAGCGCATCATCCAGCAGAACATGCGCGCGATTTGCGAAGACCGGACGGTGCTCATCGTGGCGCATCGGCTCTCGACCGTACGGGGCGCGAACCGGATCCTGGTCATGGAAAAGGGACAGCTTGCCGAGAACGGTTCGCACGAGGCGCTCATGCAGCTGGACGGCATTTATGCCGGTCTCGTCCGGCAGGCGGCAGGGTAACGGTCATGGTCGAGCCCGTCCCGATCCGTCCTGAGCCGCGCGCGGCCGAGCCCGCGATCGGGCCAACGAAGCCGAAGCGCGCCGGCACCGTGATCGCGCTGCCGCAGCGGTCGCGACCCCCGCGCCTCTCCGCGGAGGAACGGCAGTTCCTCCCGGCCGCGCTGGAGGTGATCGAGACGCCAGCCTCGCCGGCGCTGCGCTGGACCGCGCTCGCCATCTGCGCGCTCGTGACCGTCGCGCTCGTCTGGTCGTGGAGCGCCCATATCGACATGGTGGCGGTCGCGCCCGGCAAGGTCGTGCCGCTCGGGCAGGTCAAGGTCGTGCAGCCGCTCGAGACCGCGATGATCCGGGCCATCCACGTGGACGACGGCGATCACGTCCAGGCGGGGCAGCTCCTCGTCGACCTCGACCCGACGGAGGCCCGCGCGGATCTCGGCGCGCTCACCTACAATCTGGGGCAGGCGGCGCTCGACGCGGAGGTCGCCCGGTTGCTGCTCACACGCAATCCGAACGAGCCCTTCATCGCGCCGCCTGGGATCGACGCGCGTCTCGCCGACCAGAACCGGATGCAGGCCGAGCGGGAGATCGAGCGCCACGTCGCAACGCTCGGCGGGCTCGAGGCCGACCTCGCCCAAAAGGAAGCGGCCCTCGAGGCGAACGCCGCCCAGATCGAGCGCGTCGAGCTCATCCTGCCTATCGCCGAGGAGCGGTTCACCGTCTTGAAGGGCCTGTACGAGCGCCAGGTCGGCGCCCGTCCCCCCGTGCTCGAGGCGCAGCAGCAACTGCTCGAGCGCAAGGCGGACTTGAAGTCTGCGCACGGCGCGGCCGCTCAGCTCGCGGCCGAGATGCGCTCGCTCCGCGCGAAGGCCGACGAGGTCCGGGCCGCGTTCCTCGCCGATGCCAGCGAACGGCGCACGAAGGCACTGCAGAAGCTCGCGGGGCTCGAGCAGGAGATCACGAAGGCCCGCCAGAAGGAGAGCTACCGGCGGCTCGTCGCGCCGGTCGACGGAACGGTGCAGGGCGTGAAGGTGCACACACCGGGCGCCGTCGTCACGACCGCGGACACGCTCATGACGGTGGTGCCGAACGGGACCGGTATCGAGATCGAAGCGCTCGTGCAGAACGCCGATATCGGCTTCGTAGGCGAGGGCCAGGAGGTCGAGGTCAAGCTCGAGGCTTTCCCGTTCACCCGCTACGGACTCGTGCGCGGCCGCCTTCGCAAGCTCGGGCGCGACGCCGCGACGGCCGCGCCTGGTCCGAGCGTCGGTGGCGCTCCGACATCGAGCGCGGGCGTCGCGCCTCCCGGGGCGGCCGACCTAGCGTATCCGGCCAAGGTCGCTCTAGCGCAGGACTGGATCGGGGTCGACGGGCGGCGCGAGCCGATCCGCGCCGGAATGCGCGTCTCGGCCGAGATCCGGACGGGCGAGCGCCGCGTCCTCGAATACCTGCTTTCCCCGGTCGTGCAGGCCCTGCAGGAGGCCGGGCGGGAGCGCTGAGAAAGTCAAAATAGTCCCGCGAGCGGCCATCTCGTCAGGTTGTCGTCAGGTTCGTGATCTACAACTCTGCATCAGCTGAGCCTGGACTGAGTCGGGCAAGTGACAAGCAACGCCGCGATCAGATCGGCGAAGGGGAAAGCATTGTGTCAGGTGAGCGAATTTCGCGTGGCATCGCGGTGATCGGGCTGGCTCTGTCTTTGGGCGCCTGCGCCAGCATCACCCGGGGGACGGACGAGGAGGTGGTGTTCCAGTCGGAGCCGGCCGGCGCCGCGGTCGCGACCTCCACGGGCGCGAACTGCCCGGCGACGCCCTGCACGATCAAGATCGCCCGCAAGCAGGAATTCGTCGCGACCTTCTCCAAGCCGGGCTACGCCTCGCGGGACGTGAAGGTCACGACCAAGCTGAACGGCGGCGGGGGCGCCGCTTTCGCGGGTAACGCCCTTGTGGGCGGCGTGATCGGGGCCGGCGTCGACGCCTATAACGGCTCCGCGCTCGACCACGATCCGAACCCAGTCTCGGCGACGCTGAGCCCGGCCGGACGCGAGACGGCGTCGCGCCGGGCTCATGCGATCTAAAGCAGATCACCGAAGGCGAAAGCTTATCATCGATGTTTCCGATAAGAATTTTTTTGGTTGCCGTTGGTCTATTTTCTGTAGCCTGTCCCGCGG
>JAFAPJ010000525.1 GCA_019247255.1 Methylobacteriaceae bacterium
GCTCGGCGCCGACCCGAACTCGCCCGAGCTGAAATCCGCGGTGAGCTACCTCATCCGCGACCAGGAGGCGGACGGGAGCTGGTTCGGTCGCTGGGGCGTAAACTATGTCTACGGCACCTGGTCGGCGCTCTGCGGCCTCAACGCCGCTGGCGTCGATCCGTCCTCGACGACGGTCCGGCGCGCGGTCGATTGGCTCGTCTCGATCCAGAACCCGGACGGGGGCTGGGGCGAGGATTGCGACAGCTACAAGCTCGATTACCGCGGCTACGAGCCGGCGCCCTCGACCGCCTCGCAGACAGCCTGGGCGCTCCTCGGCCTCATGGCGGCCGGCGAAGCCGATCACCCGGCGGTCACGCGAGGCATCGCCTACCTGGCGGCGAACCAGCGCGACGACGGCCTCTGGCCGGAGGATCACTACACGGGGGGCGGGTTCCCGCGCGTGTTCTACCTGCGCTACCACGGCTACTCGGCCTATTTCCCGCTCTGGGCGATGGCGCGCTACCGCAACCTGAAGCGCTCGAACTCACGCCAGGTGTCCTGGGGCATCTAGCGTCCTGGAGCCTCTCGCGTTCTCGAGGCATCGCGTGTTGCCGCGCCACCGAATGCGCCGGGGCGCCTGAGGTGGGACCCGTGCCCCGGGACGCGCCAGCCTCCTGTCTCGCGGTGGTCGGGCTCGCCGCCGAAGCGCGCCATGCGCGGGCGTCCGGCGCCACGACCCTCGTCTCCGGCGCCGACGGCGCCTGGTTGTCGGCTCAGCTCGCCCGAGTCAGTCCGGACGCCGTCGCTTCTCTCGTCAGCTTCGGGCTCGCGGGTGCGCTCGCGGACGATTTGCGGGTCGGCGACGTCGTCCTTGCCGATGCGGTGGTCGATGGTTCGGACCGCCGGCCGGTCGACGAGATGCGGACGGAGCGAGTTGCCGTCGCGCTCCGGGCCGCGGGCACCCCGGTCCGATCCGGTCTCCTCCTCGGGAGCAATCGCCCTCTGGCGACGGCGCGCGAGAAGGCCGCGGCACGCGCGGCCACGGGCGCGCTCGCCGTCGATATGGAATCGCATGTGGTCGCCCGCTGGGCGGAGGCTCACGCCAAGCCGTTCCTCGTGATCCGGGTGGTGTCGGACGATGCGCGTCACGACCTGCCGGAGGCCGCCACCTTGCCGCTGCGCCAGGACGGGACGCCGGACCTGCCGGCGATCCTCATCTGCCTCGTGCGCCGGCCGGCCCAGCTTCCGGCGCTCGTCCGGACCGGGCGCGACGCCGGCCGCGCGCTATCCGTTCTAGGCCGCGTCGGCCGTCTGCTCGGCCCGGGCTTCGGCGTTCATCTCTGAGAGCTTCTGCGCGACGTTGCGCGAGAAGACGTATTCCGCCGGGCGCTGGCGGTCGAGCGGGATCTCGGGCGCCATCGGCCCCTCGGTCCGGACCCCGAACAGCGCGACCTTCGCGGCCGCCCAGGGCCGGGCCACCGTATCCCGCACGGCCGAGGCCTCGAAGCCCGAATGCACCATGCAGTCGGCGCATTTTTCGTAATGGCCGACGCCGTACTTGTCCCAGTCGGTCTCGTCCATGAGCTCTTTGAAGGTCGCCGCGTAACCTTCGCCGAGGAGGTAGCAGGGCCGCTGCCAGCCGAACACGGTGCGGGTCGGGTTGCCCCACGGGGTGCATTTGTAGGTCTGGTTGCCGGCCAGGAAGTCGATAAACATCGAGGATTGGTTGAAAGCCCAGCGCTTCGAACCCGGCTTGGCGTTGCGCAGGACGCCCCGGAAGAGCTCCTTCGTGGCGAGGCGGTTCAGAAAGTGCTTCTGGTCCGGCGCGCGCTCATAGGCGTAGCCCGGCGACATCGTGATCCCGTCGACGCCGAGCGCCGTCACGGTATCGAAGAAGCGGGCGACGCGCTCAGGGTCGGCGTCGTTGAAGAAGGTGCAGTTGATCGTGACCCGGAAGCCGCGCGCCTTCGCGAGCTGCAGGGCCGCGACCGCCTTGTCGTAGACGCCCTGCTTGCAGACAGACTTGTCATGCATCTCGCGGTCACCGTCGAGATGGATCGACCAGGTGAAGTAGGGCGAGGGCTCGTACTCGTGGATCTTCTTCTCGAGAAGCAGCGCGTTCGTGCAGACGATCGCGTATTTGCGCCGCTCGACGATGCCGCGAACGATCTTGGGCAGATCCTTGTGGATCAGCGGCTCGCCGCCCGCCATGACGACGATCGGCGCACCGCATTCGTCGACGGAGGCGAGCGCGTCCTCGACCGACAGACGCTTGTTCAGGATCGCGTCCGGGTAGTCGATCTTGCCGCAGCCCGCGCAGGCGAGATTGCACCGGAACAGCGGCTCCATCATCAGGACGAGCGGATAGCGCTTGTTGCCTTTGAGGTGCTGACGCACGACATAGCTGCCGACCGTCATGATCTGACGGAGAGGGATCCCCACCGCTACGCCCCTTTATGTGTGTGATGAGTGACGCGGCCCGGTCAGGCGGCGGTTTGCGGGACGAAATCAGGCGAACGGAGCTCGACCGGCAGGTTGAAGCTGACGTGCTCCTCCGCTCCGTCCAGGATCGACACCTCGACGGGACCGATGGCGCGCAGCGCCTCGATCACGGAATCGACCAGGACCTCCGGCGCGGACGCGCCGGCCGTGAGCCCGATCGTCCGGACGCCCTCGAGCCAGGCGCGGTCCACCTCGTTGCCGTCCGCCACGAGGTAGCTCGGGATGCCGGCCTCCTCGCCGATCTCCCGCAGGCGGTTCGAGTTCGACGAGTTGCGGGCGCCGACGACGAGCAGGAGGTCGACGATGCCGGTGAGCGCGCGCACCGCGACCTGACGGTTCTGCGTCGCGTAGCAGATGTCGCGCGTATCGGGGCCGATCACGTCGGAGAAGCGGGCCTGCAGCGCCGCGATGATCGACTTCGTGTCGTCGACCGAGAGCGTGGTCTGCGTGATGTAGGCGATGGGCGTGTCGACCGGGATCGGGAGCTTCGCGATGTCGTCGGCCGTCTGCACGAGATGCACGGGCGCGTCGATCTGGCCGAGCGTCCCCTCCACCTCCGGATGGCCAGCATGGCCGACGAGGACGAGGGTGCGGCCCTGCGAAACGTAGCGCCGGCCCTGGTTATGAACCTTGGTGACGAGCGGGCAGGTCGCGTCGAGGGTGGGGAGCGAGCGGAACTTCGCGTCCTCCTGGACGGCGCGGGACACGCCGTGGGCCGAGAAGACGGTGACGGCGCCCGACGGGACCTCCGAGAGCTCCTCGACGAACACGGCGCCTTTGGCCTTCAGGGTCTCGACGACATGGCGGTTGTGGACGATCTCGTGGCGCACGTAGATCGGCGCGCCGTACTTGGTGATCGCCCGCTCGACGATGTCGATCGCCCGCACCACGCCCGCGCAGAAGCCCCGCGGCTGCGCCAAGATGACCTTCATGCCCCCACCTTCCCGGTCACCGCCCGGCCGGGCTTCTGGACCTTCAGCGGCGCCCTCGGCGGGCCACGCACGGTAAGCGTTATGGTCTCGGCGACGTCGATCGTCGAGCACCAGCTCGACGTCACCCTTAATCGTTGCGGCCACGAACGAAAAGCGCCTTTCTGCGCGAAGGGCCCGCCCGAGGTCTCCACCCTGTTGATCGAGCGGGATGCGGGGGCTAGGACGACGCCCCGCCCCAATTTTGTCCAGACGAGATGATGGCGCAGGTCGATCGAGATCATGCGACCCGTTGAAGCGACGGTCGCGTTCTGCGCACGCCGTCCCTGGATCGTGATCGCAGCGTCGCTTCTTCTCGCCCTCCTCGGGTCCTGGCTCTCCGTCACGCGCTTCGCCATCAACACGGACACCGCCCGGCTCATCTCGCCGAGCGTTCCCTGGCGCGCCACGGAGGTGGCCTTCGACCGCGCCTTTCCGGGACGGACCGATCTCGTCCTCGTCGTCATCGACGCCACCACGCCGGAACAGGCGGGGGACGCGGCCACGAGGCTGACGGCGGAGCTCCGGCGCCGTCCGGATCGTTTCCGCGGCGCCAAGCAGCCGGACGGCACGGAGTTCTTCGCGCGCAACGGCTTTCTGTACCTGACCGAGCAGGACCTTCGCACCACGCTCGAGCGGCTGGAGGAGCAGCGCGAGATCCTGGCTTTGTTCGCTTCGGACCAGACGCTGCGCGGCTTCTCCCAGCTCGTGACCGCGACCGTCCGAGGCGTCCAGCTCGACGCGACGAGCTTCGCCGATCTCGCTCCCCTCTACGATCGCTTCGCCGGGACGATCGAGGCCGGCCTCGCGGGGCGGCTCGCGCGGCTTTCCTGGCGGGACCTGTCGGGCGGGCGGGCCGACGATTCGCGCGCGCTCGTGCTCGTGCGCCCCGTCCTCGATTACGCGGCGCTCCAGCCGGGCGCCGCCGCGACGACGGCGTTGCGCGAGACGGCCGACCGCCTCGGCCTCACGCCCGCGAACGGCATCACGCTGCGACTGACCGGCCCCGTTCCGCTCGCCGACGAGGAATTCGGCACGATCGCCGAGAACATCGAGATCCACGGCGCGCTGACCCTGCTCGCCGTCCTGGCCATCCTCTGGCTCGCGCTGCGGTCCGCGAAGCTGATCGCGGCGGTGCTCGTCACCCTTCTCGTCGGGCTCGTCGTGACGAGCGGCCTCGGCCTCCTCCTCGTCGGGCAGTTCAACCTCATCTCGGTCGCCTTCTTCGCGCTCTTCATCGGGCTCGGGGTCGATTTCGGGATCCAGTTCGCGGTCCGCTACCGGGCGGACCGGTTCGAGGCGCGCGACATCGCGAGCGCCCTCCGCGCCGCCGCGCGCGGCATCGGCTTCTCCCTGACGCTCGCGGCGCTGTCCCTGATCGCGGGCTTCCTGTCCTTCCTCCCGACGGCCTTCCTCGGCGTCTCCGAGCTTGGCCTCATCGCAGGTCTCGGCATGGCGATCGCGTATGCGGCGAGCGTCACGCTTCTCCCCGCCCTGATCGCGGTTCTGCGCCCGCCGGGCGAGCGGGAAGCGGTCGGCACCGCCTCGCTGGCGGCGGTCGACCGGTGGATCGAGCGCCGCCGCTGGCCCATCCTCGCGGCGACGGCGGTCGTGATCGCGGCCGGCATGCCCGCGCTTGTCCGGCTCCGCTTCGATTCGGATCCGATGAACCTGCGCAACCGCAGCGTCGAATCGGTCTCGACCTACGACGACCTGCGCCGCAACCCTGACACGAGTCCGATCACGGTCGACGTCGTGGTGCCGTCGCTCGAGGCCGTGCCGGCGATGGCGGCCCGGCTCGAGGCCCTGCCGGAGGTCGAGCGCGTCGTGAGCCTGCTCAGCTTCGTGCCGGAGCACCAGGACCGGAAGCTCGCGCTCATCGCCGCGACGCGAGAGGCGCTGCTTCCGGCGCCGAGCCAGATCCAGCCGGTCCCGCCCCCGAGCGACGCCGAGAGGGTCGAGGCGCTTCGGCTGACGGCGGGCATCCTGGCGGAGGCCGCCGGGGAAGCGCCGGGCAAGGAGGGCGTCGGATCGGCGCAGCGGCTCGCGAAAGCGTTCGCGGCGCTCGCCGAGGCCGACCCCGAGCGACGGGATGCGGCGAGCCGCGCCGTCACGGCGGACTTCCCGGCGCTGCTCACTGGGCTACGCACCGCGCTCGCCGCCGAGCGCGTGACCCGCGAGGATCTCCCGCCCGATCTCGTCGAGGATTGGATGTCGCCGAAGGCGGAGGCGCGGATCGAAGTCTCCCCGAAGCCGGGCTTCCGGGACGGGGTCGGCAACCTGTCTTTCGCCCGCGCGGTCCAGGCGATCGCGCCGGATGCGACCGGCGCCCCCGTGACGATCGCGGAATCCGGCCGCACGATCGTCGAGGCCTTCGTGGAGGCCGGCATTTTCTCGCTCGTCACGATCACGCTGATCCTCTGGATCGCGATGCGGCGCCTCCTCGACGTGCTCCTCGCGCTCGGGCCTCTCGTGCTCGCGGGCGTGATGACGCTGCAGGCGGCCCAGCTCGTCGGCCTCGACCTCAATTTCG